>JAGWQR010000247.1 GCA_028869975.1 Alphaproteobacteria bacterium
CTGCCCTTCTCCCTTTGATCCCTGAGATCGTTCGGATGATCGATGCCGGTGAGATCATCGTCGAGGTGCGAGGGTAACAGCCACACTCCCGGCACGCGCACCCGAAGGGCTTCGGACCCCGGGCATCTGCCGCCTCCCCCAACGCGCGTCTTCCATTCCCCTTGCATCCCTGTCCCCCTCAGGCTATTCAATCCGTTCTTCCTGCTGCACCCGTAGCTCAGCTGGATAGAGCGCTGCCCTCCGAAGGCAGAGGCCAGGGGTTCGAATCCCTTCGGGTGCGCCAGCTCTCCTAAATTCCACATAGTCGGCATTTGAAGGCTGCTCGGTGGCACAATCTACCGTTGGAAATTCCCAAGGGGAAAGCCTTCCCCTGAACGCAAGCCGCCTTGCGTCTTTCGCTACCCCGTCGAGCGGGGAAGGTTCCCTGCAGCGCCCCTCGATAAGCAGAGCGGGGCTGATGACGCGCTCGGTCCCGCGCTCCGTTCCGGTGCGCTCCTTGTTGGTCGCACTGGGGTATGAGGGGAGTTACAATCGCGTCGCCGCCTTTGTGAGGGACTGGAAGGCGGATAAGCATGGCGGGCTTTGACTTTGCCTCCAGCGAGATCAACGAGGCCTTTGTCAAACAGCTGCACGTCGGCACATTCATTGAGGATGTGCACAATGTTGTACTGATCGGTGGCCCAGGAACCGGCAAGACCCATGTGGCCACGGCATTAGCTGTGCAGGCTGTCACACATAGTCGTAAAAAGGCCCGGTTTTACTCAACCGTCGATCTGGTCAACGCACTCGAGCAGGAGAATGCCCTGAACAAGCCGGGCCTGATCGCTGAGCGATTTCTGCGCCTGCCACTGCCAGCGCTTTGATCCGCGCAGCGACGGGCGCAGACAATACCAAACAAACACCATTGACTCAGAACCCCAGCTCACGACATAAGCTCGTTCAACTAGATCAAATCTCAATGAAATCCCAGGGTCAGTTCTCAGTAAATTCAACCCATCAAGAACTTATTTCCGTCGGGCCGGGCAACGATCCAGATTTGTGCAGCATCGATGGGTGTTACCGTGCGCACGCTCCAGCGGATGCTTGACACAGAAGACGAAAGCTTCACCGCGCTGCTCAATCGTGCACGTATGCAACTGGCAACGCATTACATCCGAAATCAGCGAATGCGTGTGACCGATATTGCTCAAATGCCGGGCTATAGCTCGATCGGTGCTTTTACACGTTGGTATGCACAGGCCTTCGGGGAATCACGGCTAGATCGCGAAAAAATATCAGGTGATGGGTGGGTTCAGGTTTTGATAGCTTTGCTTCTCTTGCTTCATGCGGTTGTCACCAGATTGAACATCGTATGAGTATCAAGCCGAAAGCGCTGGCCGCGCTACACTGCCGAACGTGAATTATTGTGATCGCAGCCAAGTCTGCATTACGGATGCATCGTTGACAGATGAATCCGGGTCATGTCATGGCCTCAGCTATGATCTTGCGACTTTCGTGTGGTCATATCCGCGCGCAAGCGCCTTATGAGTGGCGCGAACGAGGTGCCGAATAAGAAAGGAGAATATATGCGACTGATTACAGCCGGACTGTTTATGCTTTTGCTCACCAGCGGTGCCAACGCCAAAAACGTTGCCGTTCCGGAGAGGAACCCGGTCATTACCATGGTCTTTCCTGATTCCTGGAAAGCCACCGAGATCGAACGTGGCTATGACGCCGTATCACCGGATGATGGGGTGTATTTTTCAGTCGAATCAGCGCCAATGAGCCAAAAAGACCAATTGGTGGACGAAAATAACAAGTGGATGGCCTCGAACAGCATCACGCCCATTTCGAGAACAACGTCGGCGCTTAACATCGATGGTATCAGCTGTGGTTTCGTGAAGATCGCCGCGAAGGATGGCAATGGCCCGACTAAAATCGATTTCGTGGTCTGCCCCGTCAGTGGCGACCGTTTGCTCATGATGACGGTCTGGGGCTCTGAAAAGGATCGTGAAAGTAACAGGACGGCTCTTGATGGGATTGAATCCAGCATCAAGGCTATCAGGTAAGGCTGATGTTGACCGGCGATATGACAGGAGTTTGAGGCCGAGACGAAACGATTAGCCCGGGCCTGTCTCCGACGAAGTGCGCGTGCCAATTTCCATGATTACAATGGCTTGTGGACTAAAAAAATAGCATGTTCGGCGCGCATATTGGCAGCAAACGCGCCGACATGCTGGTCCCCGCCAAGAAACCAGGCATTTTCGACGACGATCATGCGCTCCAGCACAAACGCCCTGAAATCCTTGATCGTGAGGTGGTGAATATTCGGCGTTTCATACCAGGCGACTGGGATCAGCCGGGTCACGGGCATCTCGCCTTTCCATAACAGGCTCATGCGTACCCGCCAGTGGGCAAAATTGGGAAACGACACAAAGGCATAACGTCCCACACGCAGTAATTGATCGATAATTTTATCGGGGTGCCGCATCGTCTGCAATGTTTCAGACAATATGACGTAATCAAACGCCGCGTCGGGATAATCGGTAAGATCAGTCTCGGCATCGCCCTGTATAACCGCCAGCCCCTTGGCAACGCAGGTAGCAACCTTGGCAGCCTCCAGTTCAATCCCCCGTGCATCGACCCTCTTGGTATCGCGTAACGCCGCCATCAGCGCGCCATCGCCACAGCCGACGTCAAGAATGCGGCTACCCTCCGGGACATTGGCGGCGATAACGGCCAAGTCAGGACGCAAACCGCTCATGGCTGTACTGCTTCCAGAAAGCCTGAGAGCATCGCATTCAATGCCGGCATATCCATCAAGAATCCATCATGGCCATGTGGCGTGGCGAGTTCGACAAAGCTGACCGGCGCTGCGACGGCGTTAAGTGCATGGACAATCGCCTTGGACTGATCTGTCGGGAACAACCAGTCGGTATCGAAACTGACCACGCACCAGCGCGCGCGCGTGTTACGGAATGCAGTGGCGAGCGACCCGCCATGGCCCGCAGCCAAATCAAAATAGTTCATCGCGCGCGTGATATAGAGATAGGAATTGGCGTCGAAGCGGTCGGTAAAGCTCTGGCCCTGGTGGCGCAGATAACTTTCGATCGCGAAATCTGCATCGAACGAATAGCTGATCCTGTCATGCTTCTGCAACCGGCGCCCGAATTTGGCGTCAATGCCTTCAGCCGAAAGATAGGTCATATGACCGACCATGCGCGCTATCGACAGCCCTGCCACCGGTGGGTCATCCAGCCCGTAATAATTGCCGCCGCGCCATTTGGGATCGGCCATGATCGCTTGCCGCCCAACCTCATGGAACGCCATATTCTGGGGGTGATGGCGCGCAGTGGCGGCGAGAATGACCAGCGCGGATACGCGGTCGGGATTACGCACCGCCCATTCGAGCGCCTGCATCCCGCCCATCGAGGGGCCGATGATGGCATGGAGGCGCGGGATTTCGAGATGGTCGAGCAGCAGCTTCTGCGCTTCAACCATGTCACCGATGGTGATGACCGGAAAGTCCATGGCATAGGGCAGGCCGGTTGCGGGCTTGATACTGGAGGGGCCGGTCGAGCCCATGCAACTGCCCAGAATGTTGATGCAGATGACGCAAAAACTTTCGGTATCAACAGGTAAGCCTGCACCGATCATATTGTGCCACCAGCCGGGCTTGCCGGTGCGCGGATGTGCACTGGCCACATATTGGTCGCCGGTCGTGGCATGGCAGATCAGGATCGCATTCGAGCGCGCTGCATTGAGCTGACCATAGGTCTCATAAGCGAAGTCGAGGCTGGCCAGCACGGCCCCGCACTCCAGTGAGAACGGCTGCGCAGAGCGGAAGCTGCGGGCGAGGCCAAAGCGGGTGTCGGTCATGCTTGTGCCGATGGGGCATGGCTGCGCCGCTTGTCAATGCGGGGGACACTGCTAAGGAAGCCCCATGATCGATCACCCGCTTCCAAAACCCTATGTCATGGCGATTGCGCCTTATGCTCCTGGTAAATCGGCGACCGGCGGCGTGGTTAATGCCAAGCTCTCGTCGAACGAGAATCCGTTGGGGACGAGCGCCGCTGCCGGCGCGGCGTTTGTGGAAGCTATGGCGGGGCTGTCACGTTATCCCGATCCGGCAGCAACGGCGCTGCGCGCGGCCATTGCTGCGCATCACGGGCTGGAGGCAGACTGCATCATCTGCGGCACCGGTTCGGACGAGCTACTGCACATCGCATGCGGGGCCTATGCCGGTATTGGCGATGAGGTGATCTATGTCCGCTACGGCTTCTCAGTCTATGATATTGCCGCGCGCCGGGTGGGTGCCATGCCCGTTGTGGCCCCTGACCGCGATTATGGCACGGATGTCGATGCACTTCTCGCCAGCGTAAGCGAACGGACGCGCGTCGTTTTCATCGCCAATCCGAACAATCCAACCGGCACATTTGCGCCACGCGGCGAGATTGTGCGGCTGCACGCGGGGCTGCGTCCCGATATAGTGCTTGTGATCGATCAGGCTTATGCCGAATATCTGGACACAGCGGATGACGATGGCGCGCTGGCGCTGGCACGTACGAAAAAAAATGTTTTCGTCACCCGGACATTTTCAAAGATATACGGGCTGGCCGCTGAAAGAGTCGGTTGGGGCACCGGACACCCGGATATTATTGCGACGCTGCACCGGATTCGAGCACCGTTTAACGTAACGGCGGCGGGGCAGGCAGCAGCGATAGCGGCGGTCAGGGATCAGGCGTTTGTTGACCTGTCGCGCGCGCATAATCTGCATTGGCGCAACTGGCTCGCGACTGAGATTGGCAAACTGGGCAATGCCGGCCTGTCGGCCATTCCCTCAAAAGCCAATTTTCTGCTGGTGCGGTTCGCCGGGGCATTGACGGCGGATACAGCGTATCAGGGGCTGATGACGCGCGGCTATATCACGCGCTGGCTGCCCGGCCAGGGCCTGCCTGATGCGCTGCGGATCAGCATCGGCTCCGAAGCAGACATGTTCGGCCTGGTCGATGCGTTGCGTTTGATGATCGAGGGATCGGCATGAGCGCCCCTTTTGGCCGCGTTGCCGTGATTGGGCTTGGGCTGATTGGCTCGTCGATCACCCGCGCAGTTCAGGCTTATCTGCCAGAGGTTCATGTCAGCGGATACGACAAGGATATGGCCGTGCGTTCAACCGCGCGCGCACTGGCGCTGGCTGAAATTCATGACGATATCGCCACTGCTGTCGCCCAGGCGGAGTGCATCATTCTTGCCGTACCCCCGGGGGCGATGGAGTCGGCCGCGTGCGAAATGGCACCGCATATTCGCGCCGACGCCGTGATTAGCGATACCGGATCGTGCAAGGCGAGCGTACTTGCCGCACTTTCAAGGGCATTGCCAGATCATATCATCATCCCCGCGCATCCGGTAGCGGGCACCGAGCAAAGCGGGCCTGAGGCCGGATTCGGCACGTTATTTCAGAACCGGTGGTGCATCCTGACCCCGCCCGCTGACACGGATGCCACGCAGGTCGAGCGGCTGGCTACATTCTGGCAAGCGCTCGGGGCCAATGTTGAAGTCATGGATGCGCAACATCATGATCTGGTGCTGGCGGTGACCAGCCATTTGCCGCATCTGATTGCCTATACGATAGTCGGCACAGCGGACGATCTGGCAGATGTCACAGAATCTGAGGTTATCAAATTTTCGGCTGGTGGATTCAGGGATTTTACCCGCATAGCCGCCTCTGATCCGACGATGTGGCGCGATGTTTTCCTCAACAATCGTGACGCAGTGCTGGAAATGCTCCAGCGCTTTACCGAAGATTTAACCGGGCTTCAACGCGCGATCCGGCTGGGGGATGGCGAACAGCTCTATGCACATTTTGCCCGCACACGCGCAATCCGGCGCGGTATCATTGACCAGGGTCAGGACGATGCGCGTCCGGACTTTGGCCGCGAACATAATTAGAACGATCCATCGCTCAGTCGCTGGCAGATCAGATCGAGCTGATCGAGCGAGGCATAGTTGAGTGTGAGGGTACCACCCTTCGGGCCATGTGCAATTTTAACACGCAAGCCAAGCAGGGCGCCAATATGATGTTCAAGCGCTTCCAGATCCGGATTGGCGCGGTGGGCAGACCTGTCCAGCAATGGGCGCTGAACAACTCGTTTTGAACGCACAAGCGCTTCAGTGTCGCGAACCGAAAGATTCCTGGCAATTACTTCAGCCATTAGGATCTCCGGGTCGCTTGCGCTCAGTAACGCGCGCGCATGGCCCATGGAAAGTCGGTTATCGACTACGGCGTCGCGCACCGGCTTTGGCAGATCAAGCAGGCGCAGCAGGTTGGCGATATGACTGCGTGATTTATGCACGAGCACACCCAGCGCCTCTTGCGTGTGACCAAATTCGGCAATCAGGCGGCGATAGGAGTCAGCCTCTTCGATTGCATTCAAGTCCTGACGCTGGATATTCTCGACCAGGGCGATTTCGAGTGTCGTCGCGTCATCAAGCGCTTTGATTATAACCGGGACCTGATGCAGCCCGGCGCGTTGAGCCGCGCGCCAGCGCCGCTCTCCAGCTATGATCTGAAAGCCAGGGCCGTGCGTGCGCACGATGATGGGTTGAAGCACGCCGCGTGATTTGATCGATTGAGCCAGTTCCTCAAGGCTGGCTTCATCAAAATGTTTTCGCGGCTGCGCCGGATTTGGGCTGAGCAAACCCAGCTCAACACGGCGGATCCCATCTGGTGTGTTGTGATTAATATCCAGCGGCATCGGATCAGCGACCGATGCCTCAATCTCAATTTCGCCGAGCAATGCCGATAAACCGCGCCCAAGGCCACCGGGGCGTTTGCGGAGTGTGGCGTTGCCTTCCTTGGGGGTATCGGGCACCGTTGCCTCAGTCATGCCGCTTCTGCGCGCTGGGGCAACCGGCCGATCAACTCGCGGGCAAGTGCGATATAGGCCTCTGAGCCGGGGCATTTATGATCGTAAATCAGAGCGGGCATACCATGACTCGGCGCCTCTGACAAACGTACATTGCGCGGAATGACAGTTTGGAAGACGACCCCGCCCAGGCAAGCGCGTGTATCTTCGGCGACCTGCTCGGTGAGCTTGTTGCGCCGGTCATACATTGTCAACGCTACTCCCATGATGCTCAAAACCGGGTTGAAGCGGGCTCTGATGCGCTCAATCGTCTGAAGAAGCTGGCTGAGCCCTTCCAGAGCGAAAAACTCGCACTGGAGCGGGACAATGAGCGATTGAACCGCAACCATGGCATTGATGGTCAGCAGCCCCAACGAAGGCGGGCAATCGATCAGAACAATATCCCAGCGGCCGGGCGGGGCGTCATCGAGAATATGCGCAAGTCGGTAGCTGCGATTTTTGAAATCAACCAACTCGATTTCCGCGCCGGACAGATCGGCAGTCGCCGGAACGACATCGAGGCGCGGTACGCGGGAGGCCTTTACAGCCTCCTCAAGCAGGCATCCTCCGATCAGCAGATGATAACTCGAATGTACACGTTCAGCATGACGGATTCCCAGTCCGGTCGATGCATTGCCTTGAGGATCAAGATCGATAAGCAGCACCCGCCACCCTGTCGCTGCTAGCGCAGTAGCAAGATTGATGGCGGTCGTGGTTTTCCCGACACCGCCTTTTTGATTGGCAACGGCAATCCGAATCATGTTCACCTCTTGGGCCGCACGGCAGTCGCAACAATAATCTGTGCATCATGCTGTGTGCGGGATGGTTTCATCTCGAAAATACCCTGCCATGTTTTTTGCGCCAACGCCAGTTCTTCATGGGCCGATTTACCTTTCGGGAGCAGCCAGTGCGTATCATTATCGGCGAAAGGCCAGGCAAGCGATAGTAATCTAGGCAGAGGGGCAAAGGCCCGCGCACTGATAATTCCTGCTTTCAGGGGTGGCATTTGCTCAATCTTGGCAGGATATACCCGGACGTGCTGAAGCCCGAGAGTCGCAGCGCATTTCACCAAAAAGTCGCTGCGCTTACGACGTGATTCGACGAGAATTATGGGTTCCTCGCGCAAAATGGCAACAACCATGCCCGGAAATCCAGCCCCTGATCCCAGATCCATCCAGGTACCGCTTCGGGGTGCGTGGGTGAGCAGTTGTGCAGAATCAAGAATATGCCGCGACCATATCCATGGGATCGAGGCTGTGCTGATTAAATTTTGCACCTCATTTTCAGCAATAACCATCTGTTTGAAATGTTCAAGGCGATCATATGTTTCACGTGAAACACAGAATCGGTCACGCAGGACTATTCGCGCTTTGGCTTCAGTCATGCAGCTTTTCTGCGCGCATTGGCAAGAATCGCGGCAAGCGCCGCCGGTGTTGTCCCGCGTACGCGCTCTGCGGCGCCCAGAGTGGCAGGCCGGGCCAGACTCAGGCGCTCGACCATTTCGCGCGAAAGACCTGGAATGGTATGGTAATCAATATGGCGTATATTGATTTGGTCATTGGCCCGCAATTCGCGTATCTCGGCATCTTGCCGGAGCAGATAAGGCGCGTAGCGCGCGTCCTCAAGTATTTCATCCAGCGTTTCCGCCCGATATGTTGCCAGACAAGGAGCAAGTCTGAGCAAATCCTGTCGCTCTAATCCAGCAACACGAATCCAGTCGAACAAAGTCCGATCTGGGCCGGTTTGTCCGATCTTGGTCGCAGGAAAAACGTCCGCACAGCATGATAATGCGGCGTCTCGCTGTATTTGGGTGTCGGAAAAATGCGTGCGCCGGGAAGCGCCAATACAGCCAATTTCAATTCCAAGAGGAGTCAGACGGGTCTCAGCATTGTCAGCGCGAAGTCGCAGGCGGTATTCGGCGCGTGCAGACAGCATCCTGTATGGTTCGGTAACGCCCTGTAAAACAAGATCGTCAACCATGACGCCGATGTAGCTTGACGCGCGATCGAGAATGAAAGGAGCCACGCCTTTGCCGCGCAGCGCCGCATTAATCCCGGCGACGAGGCCTTGGGCCGCAGCTTCCTCATAGCCCGTTGTTCCATTGATTTGGCCGGCACAATAAAGCCCAGAAATCTGACGAACTTGCAATGTCGCGTCCAGGGCTCGCGGATCGATATGGTCGTATTCAACGGCATATCCCGCTTGAGCGATACGCGCGTTTTCCAGGCCGGGGATCGTCTGAACCATGCTTTGTTGAACGTCGAGCGGCAGGGACGTTGATATGCCATTCGGATAGACAAGCGGATCATCAATACCCTCGGGTTCGAGAAATATCTGATGCCCGTCCCGGTCGCCAAAGCGATGGATTTTGTCCTCTATCGAGGGACAGTAGCGCGGTCCCTGGCCCTCAATGGCGCCGCTGAAAAGCGGTGAGCGGTCGAGATTCGCACGAATGACCTTATGCGTGGCGGGGGTTGTGCGGGTAATGGCGCAAAAAAGCTGATAGCCGATACGCTGCCCTGTCATTCCTGACATTGTCCATCTGTCAGCATCCGACTCCTGGCGGGTGAGCGCTGCCCAGGCGATTGTTCTGCCGTCCAAGCGCGGCGGCGTTCCGGTTTTCATCCGGCCAAGCGGCAGATCGAGTGCGCGGAGCTGAAGTCCGAGCCTTTGCGCTGCGGGCTCATGCACCCGACCACCTGCAGTGCAAGTATTGCCGCAGAAAAGACGCCCACCAAGAAAAGTGCCCGTCGTCAAAATCACTGCGCTTGAGCGTAGAACACGACCATCGGCAAGTTCAACGCCTGCGATGCAGTTCTGCTCCAGGATCAATTGCTCGGCGGACCCCTCGATTATCTCCAGATTTTCCTGTTTCGTAAGCAATGCTTGAATTGAGTTACGAAATAACGTGCGATCCGCTTGTATGCGCGGCCCGCGAACGGCCGCGCCTTTTGATGCGTTCAACATGCGGTGATGAATTGCCGCTGCGTCAGCGGCGCGCGCGATGAGTCCATCAAGCGCATCCACCTCCCGCACCAGATGCCCTTTTCCGAGCCCGCCAATCGCAGGATTGCATGACATCGCTCCGATGGTCTTACGTGAGAAGCTGAGCAGCGCAACCCTGGCGCCTATGCGTGCGGCAGCAGCGGCTGCCTCGCACCCGGCATGACCGCCGCCAACTACAATGACATCATAGCTTTGCATGGAGTTTCCCTAATGCCAATTCCGTGGTAAATCAAAATGTTCCACGTGAAACAGTTATTTGCCTATACAGAAACCTGCAAAAAGAGCATCGAGCACATCTTCAACGCCGGTTCGACCGACCAGTAGATCCAGTGCGGCACGCGCATGTCGCAGATGTTCTGCAATAAGCAGCAAATCTGTTTCTTCGGACGCCCGAGCGAGAGCATGCGCGAATTCGCCGATATGCTTTCTCTGGCGGGTGTTGATCGCAAAACTTGAAGAAGGCGGCACAAGGCTGTGCGCCAGCGCACCTATTCTGAGATGAAGTTCGGGCAATCCTTCTCCTGTATGCGAGGACACGGCGACCCCCAAGTTGTGCGGATCAACTGGGGCCAAGTCGATTTTGGCGCAAATGAGAAGATAGCGTGAGTCGTCGGGCATCGTTTCTTTTGCGCCGAGCCAGAGTATAATATCTGCCGATTCGAGTGCTGCTCTGGCGCGATTCATCCCTTCTACTTCGATGCAATCATGGCCCGCTTCGTGCAAACCGGCCGTGTCGATAAAAAGAAAGGGTATGCCATTAAGGGTGACAGGCGCCTCGATTATATCGCGCGTCGTTCCTGCATTTGGGGATACGATCGCAGCATCGCGTCCGATCAGCGCGTTGAGCAGACTGGATTTGCCGGCATTTGGCGGCCCGGCAAGGACAACGCGAATGCCGTTGCGCAATCTTTCCGCAGAGGGGGCATGAAGCCAGTGGCGTGCCTCGCTGACGAGCACCGCAATGCACGCCGTATCAGGCGATTGTTGGGCATCTTCTTCATCCACATGATCCAGTTGTGCTTCAATTTGTGCTGAAACGGCTAAAACTGCCTTGCGCCAATCAGTGACCAGTCTCCCGAGCGCCCCTTCTTCAAGCGCGATGGCACTACGCCGCTGAGCTGCGGTTTCCGCTGCGAGGAGGTCTGCCAGCCCCTCGATCTGGCTCAAGTCCATGCGGCCATTCTCAAACGCGCGCCGGGTAAAGGCACCCGGCTTCGCGGGCTCAAGTCCTTCGATCTGACCCAATGTGTCTAAGACGGCATCAACAACAGCACGACTGCCATGCAAATGAAGCTCGGCCATGTCTTCACCCGTTACCGTATCTGGTCCTGGCAACCACAGGACAAGCGCCTGGTCAAGCAAGTCGTTCGTGCCGGGGTCGATCAGTCGGCGCAATGTGGCGCGACGCGCCAGCGGAAGCTGGCGCCCAGTCAGAAAGAGCAGCGAATTGCGTGCGGCGGGGCCGCTGATTCGCACTACCGCAATGCCGGAGGGAGGCTGCCCGCTGGAAAGCGCGAAAACCGTTGTGGCCGCCATCAAGTTCAACTTTTTCTACCACCCATCATTGTCTGGATGATGCGGGTGTTAAGTTCGGTCATCGGTCCCCAGCTTTTCGTCATCGCATCGAGCATGTCCATATTGCTGCCATTGGCAAACATCTCTCGCATTTTGCCAATATATTCCTCATGAATCGGTGTCATGTCAGGCAGCCCAAGAAATGATCGCGCCTCAACGGGCGTGCAATCGATACTGATTTTAATGTTCATATAACCTTCCCTCTTTCAAAGTGCTTGCCTGCCAACCCGCATAGAGGCAGAAAGCTGTGATGGGCAATGTATCTGAACGCGCAGTTATCGCAACACCGATCGGCCATCTCCTCCTCTGGGGCAGTGCAGCGGAGCTGGAGGGGCTGCGCATTGATGCGCAACGTGCTGCGCCGCTATTTACGCCCAAAGAAGGCGCATTGCTCGAGGCTGTTGCGCAGATCGAGGCTTATTTTGCGGGTGAACGCATCTCGTTTGATCTGTCTTTACGGCCGGCACAATCACCACGCGGTGCCGCGCTGCGCGAC
>JAGWQR010000248.1 GCA_028869975.1 Alphaproteobacteria bacterium
CCATCGTCCCACACCTCGCCGCGCAGGCCAAAGCTGAGATAGTCATTGTACGTATAGACCATCTGCTCTGATATACCCCCACCCGAAACATGATAGCCATCATCCTGAATATAGTTCATGTCGGTGAGCGATGTCAGCTTGGGGCTGATCTTGTAGGTGATGACGGTATCGAACAGATAGCGCATCGCCGTATTGGCGTCGATCGGCCTGCCGCTGAAATCAACTGAACCGCGCGCATCTTCCGGCCCGATATGCGTCGAGAAGGCCACCGTCACCAGCTTGCCGTTATACGTCAGCCCGCCGAGGAAAGCCGGTGCGCCGTTGGCGTCACCTGCCGTGCCGAACGATGAATTGATCCCGCTATCCACACCCAGCATCAGGTCGAATGTCTTGAAATGCGTTGTGGTCAGCACGCCGGTATGCTTGAGCGGCACGCCGAAATTGAAGATATAATTGTGCGTGTAGAAGAAGTTGCCGGTTGCATCCATCACCTCGGCACCGAGTAGGGTCGGGTAAATCCCGGCCTTCACATCCATGCCGCCCGGCGTGAGCACGGGGAAGTGCGCCTGCACATCGGCTTCGAAGAAATCAAACTGGTTGATGCCGTCGGTCGTGTTGTTGAGGATGCCGAGCGTATGCGTGTAGCGCGCATCCGCGCCATAAACGCCCTGTACGCGAAAACCCCAATTGGTTTTCTTCGAACTCGAATCGATGTCATGCTCAACCGCGATCGACGCCTGGTTGAGCAGCACTTCACCATCGCGATCGGTGAACAGATGCCCCCAGTTGAGCGAGCGCGCACCGGTTTGCGTGGTTGCAGTATCCCCCACCTCGACATGGCCCGACCATTTGAGGAATGGCGTGGGCGCAGCGGGCGCGGCAGCTGCATCTGCCGGTGCAGCGGGGGGGGCTGCGGGGGTGGATTGGTCATCGGCAAAAGCGGGCGCCGCGGCGGCCAGCACAAGAGCAATACCGGTAGAACGAATAAAAGTGGACGTGCGCATAATTTTCCCTTCGTTAATGCGTCGTCCCGCCTGCGTGGCCAGCGCGCCCTCTAGGTGTGGGGAGCATCATTGCCGACAGGCGCTATGGCTTAACTTTTTGCGCCGCACAACAAAAAACGGTTGAGGTGTGTCTCTCAATCATATGCTGTTGCTATGATGCAACACTCATCGGGCAGGGTAGCACGCCAGCCCGGCGGCAAGATCAGCGATCAGATCATCCGCATCCTCCAGCCCGATATGCAGCCGCACGGCCGGGCCTTCAGCCTGCCAGTGCGTGGCGGAGCGGAAATGCTCGGGGTCGATCGGCAGCGCGAGCGACTCGAACCCGCCCCAGCTATAGCCAATCCCGAAATGGGTGAGGCCGTCGATCAACGCGGCGCGAGCCATCTTGTCGCCGCCTTTCAAAACATAACTAAACAGGCCCGAAGCGCCCCTGAAGTCGCGCGCCCAATGCGCGTGGCCCGGACAGTCCCGCAGTGCAGGGTGGATGACGCGCGCCACCTGGGGCTGCTCGGCGAGCCAGCGCGCCACCTTCAGCCCATTCTCCTGATGCCGCGCCAGCCGCACATCGAGCGTTCGCAACCCGCGCAGCACCAGCGCCGCATCATCGGGGCTGGTGGTCTGGCCAAGCTGCTGCGCCATCAGCCTTACACGGCTGTGCGTTGCCGCGTTGCTCGTCACCGAACCCAGCATCACATCCGAATGGCCGCAGATATATTTGGTGCAGGCGAGAATCGAGATATCCACACCCAGCGACAGCGCGGGCAGGTAAAGTGGCGTCGCCCAGGTATTGTCGATCAGCGTAATGATGTTGTGGCCGCGCGCCACCGCCACAATCGCGGGAATATCCTGCACCTCGAAGGTCAGGCTGCCCGGTGATTCGAGAAAGATCGCGCGGGTATTGGGCTTGATGAGCGTCGCTATCTCCGCGCCGATCATCGGATCATAGTAAGTCGTTTCAACACCGATGGACCTGAGCAACTGGTCGCACAGCCGCCGCGTGGGATCATAGACCGAATCTACCATCAGCAGATGATCGCCTGGCCTGAGTACAGCGAGCAGCGCCCCCATCACCGCCGCCAGCCCAGAGGGGAAGAGCATCGTGCCCGCCGCCCCCGGCTCCAGTGCGGTCAACGCCTCGGCAAGCGCCCAATGCGTGGGTGTACCGCGCCGCCCGTAGAAGAGCTGGCCATCGGCGTTATGCTTGCGGCCTTCTTCGAGCGCAGCGCAATTCTCGTAAAGCGTTGTGGAAGCGCGCCACACGGCGGGGTTGACGATACCCTGCGTCCATTCGGCGCGGCGCCCGGCGGAGATGAGGGTGGTGGAGGGCTTGCTCATGTGCGCTGCTCTAGCAATCCCCACTGGATTGGTCGAGAGGCTGCGCTATAAGGGGGTATGCAAACTACCCATCTCGGCCATGCGAGCGCGCTGCCAGCGTCGCCGGACGAGGCCGCGCTCGATTATGTCCCCAATCCACGTGCTGGCGCGCGCTACTGCGTCCGCTTCACCGCGCCCGAGTTTACGTCGCTATGCCCTGTCACCGGCCAGCCGGACTTTGCGCATATCGTCATCGATTATGTGCCCGATGCGACGATTGTTGAATCGAAATCGTTGAAGCTGTTTCTGGGAAGCTACCGCAACCATGCCGCCTTCCATGAGGATTGCACGGTCGGCATCGGTCTGCGGCTGTTCACCGAGATGAAGCCGCACTGGCTGCGCATTGGTGGCTATTGGTATCCGCGCGGAGGAATGCCGATTGACGTTTTCTGGCAATCCAGTACGGCCCCTGCGGATGTCTGGCTGCCCGATCCGGGTGTCGCACCGTATCGCGGACGCGGCTAGGTCTCCATACGGCTCCAGCCCTCGGGGCCGAGCCGTTCCATAGGTTGGAAGCGCGCCTTATAGGCCATGCGCGCCGAACCATCGATCCAGTACCCCAGATAGACGTAGGGCAGGCCCGCCGCCCGGGCGCGCTGGATATGATCGAGGATAATATAGGTGCCGAGGCCGGGTCGTTCCGCCAATGTCGGATCGAAGAAACTGTAGATCAGCGACAGGCCATCAGCCTGCCGGTCGGTCAGGCAGGCGCCGACAAGACGCCCTTTGGCTCCAAGCGCCGCCGGCTCGCGATATTCGACCACATAGGAATCGACCGGCGTCTGCTCCACCATATCGGCATAATCAATGTCATCCATCCCGACCATGCCGCCCTGCGGGTGACGGGTATCAAGATAGCGGCGGAGCAACTGATATTGCTCGTCGGTCGACCAGGGCTTGCAGCCGCGCACATCAAGATCGGCATGGCGGCGCAGCAGTCGGCGCTGCGTGGCATTGGGCTCAAATTCAGTGGTGATGACGCGCACCGAGATGCACGAGGCGCAATCCAAACAGCTTGGCCGATAAGCGACACCCTGGCTCCGCCTGAAACCGATTTTGGACAGCGCATCATTGAGTTCGGCCGCGTTCGTGCCGACCAGTTCAGTAAACACCTTGCGCTCGCGCTTGCCCGGCAGATAGGGACAGGGCGCAGGGCTGGTCAGATAGAAGCGCGGAAAGCGAACATGCGCGGTCATGATGTTAGCGAATCCTCAATCGTGCCAGGGGTTTGGCATCGACCCATCATGCCGCGATTCGCGCGCAGGTTAAAGGGGCTTAACCATTAAAATCAGGGTAAATACGACCAACGGCTGATCGCTAGTGCCGCAGCGATTTTCCCCCGCGTGTGCCAGAAATGGTGAGCACCTCATACGGATACCCCGCTTTGTCCAGATCAGCGAGCAGCGCATCGAGCGTCGATGTATCGCGGATTTCATATTCAATCTCGATTCGCGTCGATTTGGCCGACAGCACACCGAAAATCCGCTGGTGCGAGACATCGATGATATTCGCGCCATGCTTCGTGAAAATGCCCGACAGGCTGTGCAGTGCGCCCGAGCGATCATCAAGCAGCACCGCAATCCGCCCCATCTTGCCGGTGCGCGCGAGGTTGCGCAGGATGACATTGGCAAGAAAACGCGGATCGATATTACCGCCGGTGAGGATGACGCCAATCTTCTTGCCCTTGAATTCTGGACGATATGACCCCGATTTGACCGGGAGCAGCGCGGCGAGGCCGGAAGCGCCCGCGCCTTCAACTACGGTTTTCTCGATATCGAGCAGCAGTGAAATCGCTTCCTCGATGATTGTTTCAGATACGATCCGGACATCATCGACCAGCGGCGAACATACAACGCGCCGTGTCAGCGTGCCAGGGTTGAGCACTGCAATGCCCTCGGCTAGCGTATCACCGCCGCCCTTGATGTCCTTGCCGGTCTTGAGCGCATGCATCGCCGGATAGCGGTTCGATTGCACCCCGATGATCTTGATATCAGGCTTGATGGACTTGGCCGCAACGGCGCATCCGGCAATCAGCCCTCCGCCACCCACCGGCACCACCAGCATGTCCAGATCGGGCACGTCTTCAAGCATCTCCAAGGCGACCGTGCCCTGTCCGGCCATGATGTTGGGGTTGTCGAACGGGTGGACGAAGGTGAGGTTCTGCTCGGCTTCCAATGTGCGGGCATGGGCATAGGCCTCATCGAATGTCTCGCCATGCAGCACAATCGTTGCGCCATGTCCGGCCGTTTGCGCCACCTTCACCATCGGCGTGTGCCTGGGCATGACGATCGTGGTCGGGATGCCCAAGCGGCTGGCATGATAGGCGAGCCCCTGCGCATGATTGCCCGCAGATGCCGCAATCACGCCGGTTTTGCGGGCATTGTCGCCGAGTTGCAGCAGCGTATTGAGCGCGCCGCGCTCCTTGTAGGCGGCGGTGAACTGCAAATTCTCGAACTTGAGATAGATGTCCGCGCCGGTAATCGCCGAGAGCGTGCGGCTGTGCAGCGAGGGGGTACGGACGACCTGTCCCTTGATGCGCGCGGCCGCCGCCTGTACATCGGCCGGAGTGAGCGGAATAATTTCGGTGCTTTTGGTCATCGCCGAGCCTCTAAACCATCTGGCGCGCAGGTCAAATGCTGCTAGAAAGGGCGTATGGCAAATATAACATTTATCGGGCTGGGGGTGATGGGCGGTAATATCGCGCGCCACCTCGCTGCTGCTGGCCACAGCATGACCGTTTACAACCGCACAGCAAAGAAAGCGCAGGACTGGGTATCCGCGCATGGCGGGCGGTGCGCCGCCAGTCCGGCCGAAGCCGCCAGGGATGCTGATGCCATATTCACCTGCGTCGGCGCGGATGACGATCTGGCAGCGGTGACGCTGGGGCGCGACGGCGCGTTCCGCACAATGAAGTCGGGCGCTTTGCTGATCGATCATACCACAGTGTCGGCCAAAATCGCCCGCCAGCTTGCCGTGGAAGCGAAGGATATCGGTGTGCTCACCGTGGATGCGCCGGTCACCGGCGGGCAGATTGGGGCCGAGCAGGGCACACTCACCCTCATGTGCGGCGGCAGCGATGCGGGCGTCGCGGCGGCGACCCCGCTGATGCAGGCCTATGCCAAGAAGGTCGTGCATATTGGTGGCCCCGGCACCGGCCAGCTCACCAAGATGGTCAATCAGATTACCTTTGCGGGGATCATCGCTTCTCTTGCCGAGGGGATGCGCTTTGCGCAGGCCGAGCATCTCGACCTCGGCAAGGTGTTCGAAGCGATTTCGGGCGGCGCGGCCTCAAGCTGGCAGATGACCAACCGCTGGGAAACGATGACGAAAGAAGAATTCGACTTCGGCTTTGCGGTGGACTGGATGCGCAAGGATTTGGGATTGGCACTGGAGGAGGCGCGCGCCAATGGGGCCGCGATGCCATTGGCGGCGATGATCGACCAGCAATATGCCGAGGTGCAGCAGATCGGCGGCGGGCGGCAGGATACCAGCGCGCTGATCCGGCGGCTGAAGAAAGTCTAGCGCCGCAGCTTCAGCCTGTAGACCAGTCGCACGCCACCACCCTGCGTTGGCAAGCTGAACGTCTCGCGGTAATTCTTCGCCAGCGCCTCCTGAACCAACGCATGGGTGGCGTGATTGCCGAACTCATATGCTGGCGCATAATCGACAATCACTTCGGGCCGCGCGGCAAGAATGCGCCTGACTTCCGCCTCAGGATCAACGCCGAGTGCGTGTGTTGAACTCTCCTCACGCGTGTTGAGTGAACCTGGAAAGACAAAGCGCGTGAGCAGGCATGAATCTGTCATCAGATAGAGCGCCGGCTGGCCATCATAGATATAGAGGCATCCGCTGGTGGGCTGGGCAGCACGCGCCATGAGTTCCGCATCATGCCGCCCGCCTTTTTGACCTATCGAAACCGCCAGAACGATCTGCCCCGCCACGAAAAAGACACCGATGATAGCGACACCCAGCCAGCGCCGCCCGCGACCCTGCGCAAAGGCTGGCGCACTCATGATGATAAGCGGCACAATCACATTCGCGGCATAATGCGGATTAAGGTAGATGCCGAGAATGATCACCCCAAGCATAGCAGTCGTCAGCCAGCCCGTATAAAAGGCACGCACTGTGATGGTATGTTGCGCCGGAGTTGGCTGCCAGTGCCGCCAGCCCAGTACGGCGAGCAGGCCAAGGGGTGCAAGGATGCCGAGTATCACCAGCAAGCCTGGGATTTGCATGGCGATCGGATCCTGCAAGCGCCCGAAGATGGACCCGAAATTGGCGAAGAGAAAAGGCTGGAGTTCGTGCTGGCTGGCATAATAGCCTGTCGCCAGCAGCGTCGGCGCGAGCGCACAGCCGATCCAGAGCAATGCGCGCGCGCCGATGTGCATGAGCGGGCGGCCCGCACGATACGCGCCCCCCATCAGCATAACCCCGAAAAAAAACCCTTCGAAAATAACCGAGTATTTAATTTGCAGCGCCACCCCGGTGCAGAGCATCGCGACGCAGCCCAACCGGATATCTTTATTCTCGCGGTGCAGCGCTGCCTGCGTGAACAGCGCCGCCAACACCATGAGCAGGTTGAAGAAGACCGGCGCTTGCCCGCCCTCGCACTCCATGAAGTTGAGCCAGAGAATATAGAGCGCAGCGCTCACCAGCGCGCCGAAGGTTGAACTGATCAGTCGGGCCAGCCGATAGATGATAAACGCCGTTGCTGCCACGCAGGCAAGCGCAACCAGTTGATATTGCAGCACGCCTTCTCCGCCCAGCATCCGCACAAACGCATAGATCAGAAACAGCCCCACTGGCTTGCGGTCGAAGATATCAACATAGGGCAGGGCATGATGATTCCACATCCGGTCGCCGACGAGCAGGTAGAATTGCTCGTCAAAGCCGATTACCGGATTCCCGAAGGTCTGAATGCGCACCAGAGCCGCAAGGAGCAGTAACCCGAGCGCAACCAGCCCGGGGGCTGGCTCTGCCCGGCGCTCTGCTATGCCCGGCGCTCTGCTCAGCGCCGCCGCCAGGTGGTGGCCGACGACACCGCGTAATTCCACACCGAACCGACAATCGATCCCGAGAATACCGCGAGCAGGGTATTATGATCGCGCCCGAACACATAATCCCCCGCGCCGACATTGGCGATCGCGCCCAGCCCGCACACAATATAGAAGAGCGCAAGCCCTTTCAGCGCTGCCCAGCCATGGAGCCGTTTGTCGCGATAGGTCAGGTTGTTGTTGAGCCAGAAGTTGAACGCAATAGCGGAACTGACGCCCAGGATATTGGCGGGCACAAAGGCCTCGACCGGCGGCATCCGGCTGCCGATCAGCGCAAGGCCGAGTTTGAGCATCGCCCAGTGGACAATCATCCCCAGCGCACCGATTCCGCCAAACATGATGAAGCGTGGCGGCACCAGCCTGCCGATTTTCTTGTCGAGCAGCAGCAGGATAAAATCAACCGCGACTGTTGAATCGAGCTTGCTTGCCCCGGCATGGCGGCTGCGGAACTCATACGGGATTTCCTTGACCCTGAGTGGCGTTGGTGACGAGGCAAGCAGATCGAGCAGGATTTTGAACCCCATTGAGGACAGGTGCGGCAGCGCAGCGACCAGCACGTCCTTGCGGAAGGCGAAGAAGCCGCTCATCGGGTCACTCACCTGCGTTTTGAGCAGAGTGTGTGTCAGCCAGGTGGCAAGGCGTGAGCCAGCGGCGCGGTGGCCCGCCCATGCGCCCACCGAGCCTGCCTCGCAATAACGCGAGCCCAATGCGACATCGGCCCCGCCCGTGCAGATAGCATCGACCAGCGCGGGGATAATTCGTTCGTCATGCTGCATGTCGGCATCAATCACGACTACAATCGGCGCGAGCGTCGCCATCGCGCCCTCCACGACAGCGGTGGAGAGCCCGCGCCGCCCGAATCGCCGCACCAGCCGGACGTGCGGGCAATGCTGAGCGGCCTGCGCGACCGCGTCGGGCGTGCCGTCACCCGACCAGTCATCGACAAAAATCAGCTCGTAGCGGCGCGCCCCAACCGCATGATCGAGCGCC
>JAGWQR010000249.1 GCA_028869975.1 Alphaproteobacteria bacterium
CGCAGGTCCGCGCTCGCGCAACATCTATATCAATGATCTGGCGGGTGACATCGACGGGCTGTTCGCCACTGTCCATATGCTGCTCTCGCACACGTCCGAACTGCGCGGCATTGTCGGCTCGGGCGCGATGGGCGTGGCGGGGAATGACGAAGGCGTGGTCAAAGCAGCAGCGCTTGGCCGGGAGATGGTCGAGATGTGCGGCCTCACCGGCAAGGTGCCGGTCTATGAAGGGGTGCCCCAACCACTCAAATCCAAAGACCCCGTGCGCGCTCCCGGTGTGCAGGCGCTGATCGACGAGGCGATGCGCGAGGATACCAAGCTGCCGCTGTTCGTCGCGGTCGGCGGCGGACTCACCGAAGTCGCGAGTGCGGTCATGCTCGAGCCTAGAATCACCAGCCGGATGAAGCTGATCTGGATCGGCTGCGATGATTATCCAGCCGGCGCAACCGGCGAATCCAATTTCAACTGGGATCGGGGCGCCGCGCAATATCTCTATAACGAAACCGACTTGCCGATCTGGCAGGTGCCGCGCTCGGTCTATTCGCAATGCGCAGTGTCGGCAACTGAGCTCGAAGCCTATGTCGCGCCGCATGGCAGGATTGGTGCCTGGCTTTATGACAAGGTGGTCAAGTTTCCTGCCAAGTTCCAGAATAAGTTCAACACCGGGGAGATGTGGTGCCTCGGCGACAGCCCGCTCGCGCTGCTCACCGCGCTGACCGACTGGGTGCCGAGCGCTTACAAGAATGGTCTTGTTTTTGAGCGCACCGATTCGAGCCATCATGACGAAGTGATCTGCCCGCACCTCAACCCCGACGGCACCTTCACGCCTCGCTCTGATGGCCGCAAAATCCGTATCTATAAAAGCATCAACACGCGCATGATGTTTGGCGATTTCTTCGCCAAGCTGGCACTCAACTTCCCGGATCGGGCGACATGATGAACGAAATTACTTCCCCTGAAGCGCTCGATGCGCCCGCCACCATCGGGCCGGAGGCCTATATCAGCGCCAATTATGCGCGCGCCGAGCGTGATCTTCTCTGGCGCAAATCCTGGCTGCAAGCAGGGCGGCTTGAGGACATTCCCAATGTCGGCGACTTTATCACCTTTGACATCCATGATGACTCGATCATCGTGGTGCGCGAGCGCGCCGACACGCTGCGCGCGTTCCACAATGTCTGTGTGCATCGCGGACGCAAGCTGATCGATACGCCGCAGGGCAAGCGCAATGCACGGGGGCATGTGAACGCCTTTATCTGCGGCTTTCATGGCTGGGCCTATGACCTTACAGGCAAATGCAGCTTCGTGCCGCACAAGGATGACTGGCAGGGCGCGCTGACCGACGAGCGTACGGCGCTCGGCACGGTGCAGTGTGATACATGGGGCGGCTGGGTGTGGATCAATATGGACGCCGCTGCGATGCCGCTCGCCGCATGGCTTGCCCCTGCGCCGGAAATGCTCGATCCGTTCCAGTTGCAGAATATGCGGCCGCGCTGGCGCAAATGGGTGGTGTTCGATTGCAACTGGAAGGTGGCAATGGAGGCGTTCAACGAGACCTACCATGTCTCGACCACGCACCCCGAGTTCAACAAATTCGCGCAGTTCCGGGGCTGGGCGCGCAACCAGGGGCTGCATACGCATATCGGCTATGAAGCCCCCAAGGGGCTGGAGGAGGATGCGGGCAAGCTGCGCACCGGCACCGGCGATGCACGCATTTCCACGGCCGAAATGCAGGAGTTCACCTGGGAAAATGCCAACACCAATACCACCATGACGCTGGTGAACGCGGCCAAGCGGCTGGTTGATGAACTGCCCGAGGGCACGCCCGCTGCCGATGTCTCCAAACACTGGATAGCCTCAGCAAAGGCGGATGATGAGAGGCGCGGCGTGGTGTGGCCGGTCGTGGCGCCCGAGCATACCGCCAAGGTCGGCACCGCATGGCAGATTTTCCCCAATTTCCAGATCGGTCAGGCGGTCAACAACATGCTCTGCTACATGGCGCGGCCCTTCGGCAACGACCCCGACAAATGCTATTTCGAGGCGGCGGTTTATGAGCTTTACCCGGAGGGCGAAGCACCGGAAACCGAATGGGAGTATACCGAACCGCAAGACTGGCCACCGGTGCTCCAGCAGGATTTCACCAATATGGCGGCGGTGCAGCAGGGCATGAAATCGGGCGGGTTCCGGGGCACACTCCCCAATCCCTATATGGAGCGGGCTACCGTGAGCCTGCACATGAACCTGGCGAAGTTCATGGGGACTGGCGCGCCGCTTGCGGTGGACTAAGCCGGGCCGTGCGGGGGTTGGGGCCACGCAGCTCAGGCGAAAGGCTCTTCGCCCTGTAATTTGGTGCGCACCATCATCCGGTCGCCCTCGGGATCATACCATTCGGCGCGGTGCATCGTGCCGGTATTGTCCCAGATCACCAGATCGCCCTCGTCCCACTCATGCGAATAGCAGAATTGCTCCTGCGTTGCCCAGGCACGCAACTCATGGATGAGCAGCGCGCTCTCCATCGTGGTTTTGCCGAGTATACGTTGCGTCGTGCAGCCGAGAACGAGGCTTTTGCGCCCCGAGCTGTGTTTCCAGACCAGCGGCAGTTCATTTTCACCAACGCCCATCATGCCTTTAAGTTTGGCAATGTCGGGTTCGGGTTCATAATAAAAGACGGTCGGCCAGACGCCATGTACGGCACGGACCCCGTCCAGCTCGGCCTTGCGCGCTTCGGGCAGCGCTTCCCATGCGGCATAGGTATTGCAAAAGCCGGTATTGCCCGTGCCTTTGGGCGCAGGTTTTTTGCAGGACAGCAGTGACGCGAGAATCGGCACCTCGTTCATCGTGCCATCAATGTGCCAGTAGAGACTCCCCTTGAGATATTCCGCACCATCCGGGTTGAGCTTGGCATTGACCGTAATTTTGGAAGCAGAGCCATCGGCCTTTTCCGTGGTGTATGTGCCCAGCGTCTTGGTAAACGCGATCTGCTCATCATCCGTGAAGTTGATCTGCTTGAAAACGAGCACGCCACGTTCTTCCAGCAAATTACGGATGTTCCCGGCCAGTACTCCCGAGAGCAGTTCAGCTTTCGAATTGAGAATGCAGCTCCCGATTGCGGGGCGCAGCGATTCATGTTTCAGACTGGTGCGGGTTGTTAAATCGGTAGTCATCGGGACACTCCTGGAATTCGGAAGCACTTTTCGATCCGAAAAGCCTGCTTAGTCAAGATCAGCCCTTCAATCATCGCACCCCCGGCGTAATCAGCAGGAAGACCAGCTATCGATGATGGTTCGGGCCTGACATCTCGATCAAGGCAACACCCTCCGGCGGCAACACGACTGACACTCGACGGTCAGCATCAAGATGCATTGCCGATGCCCGCGGAATGCTGCTCGCGTGGCGCAGCCACACGATTTGCGCCTCTGTAGGCAGTTTGGGTGAACCCATGGCGCGCCACGCCGGCATGGGTGATCCACGGTACTGATCGACATAACGCACAGAGATCGGGGCACCGGCTTGTGCTCCTGCGAAATGGATATCGAACCGCTTGTGGTTGCCAATTACAATTCGGGTGCTGGTCGCAGCTGGAAGTCCCATGGCTTGCGCGACATCGGCAAGGTTCCAGATCAGGATTGCGACCTTGCCGTTGGCATGGCGCGTCGCCAGCACCGGCCCCTGGCCCGACAGTTGCTGATGTCCGAGCGCATGCAACAGTTTATAGGTATTGAAATTCGGGCGCGCGATGCCGCGAAACATGACCGGAAAGCCGTTATCCCCCTCTTTGAGCAGGAAATCAGGCACGCCTATTTCTTCATAAGTGCCCGAAAGCGCCCAGTGCGACATGCCCTGAAGATTCGGCAGGCAATGACTGATGATATGCGCCATCATCGCCGGGCTGTCGGACGACCATTCAGAAAGCCAGAGCGGTCTCCCGGAAAATTTCGAAGCCTCAATCGTGCGTCGCGCCTGTGCAACTGCATCCGGGATGACATCATTCTGCGGCCGTTTTGGAACATCACCAAAGATTGGTCGTTGCGGGTCGCCCGCATAACAGTGCGTCGAGACAAAATCGACGGGTGCATTATTGGCGGCGCAATAGTCTAGAAACGCACCGATCCATTGGGTTGCCGATGTGGATGGCCCTCCGACCGGGATGCCTTGATCCACTGACTTTATGGCAACGGCAGTCGCCTTGTAGAACGCGAAGTAATCAGCCTGTGTGCCGGCCCAAAAGACAGGCAGATTGGGTTCATTCCACACCTCGAACGGCCATTTGCGTATGGCCGCGACGCCATAACGGTTCGCAAGCGCCCTTATAAATGTCTGAATGAATTGCCCCCAGGCCTCCAGGCTCGCCGGTGGCGTAACATTGCCATTGTAAAAACCAAAGGTGCGGGTGCCGCTGGCCAGTGCCTTGGGCATAAATGAAAGCTCGACATAGGGTGAAACCCCATGAGATATCAGACCATCATAAACTTCGAACACATCACGAAAATTGGGGCGTGGTTTACCGGCATTAAGCCATGTGGGCGCATCGACACCGAGTTCGTCGTTCAATATGCCGTGAAAGCGAACCCGTTTCAGGCCAATCTCACTCACCCAGCGATCCAGATCCTGACGCCAGGTCTCGCGAAGCGTGATTGCCGCCCGGTCGGAACCCGCACACTCTTCCCAGACATGGTGAAGCGCGCCGGCAACATTGTGCGTTTCAACGTCAACTGCAACATGTTCCATACCGAATCCGGTGCGCGCGGACAGTGGTGAGCCCGGCACCATCAAGCTACCCGCTGCGCCCAGAAAATGTCTGCGATCAATCGGCATATGGCGTCTGCAAGCAGCCTATGGGACTGGAGTGGCGGACTGGAATGACATGGGATGATCTCCTCCTCTGAACACATCGGGGCCAACATAGAGCCAGAGATGGCCGCCGCACCAGCAACATGATTGCGCTACCGGATGCCCGCTCCAGTCCATGATTGCAACCGCATTGTCCTGATATAGCGCTTACTCATGCGGTGTTCGCCGACGCGATATGCACAGTGGAAACGGCAAGGGGTGGGGCGCTGCCTCCGGTCAAAACCCCATCAGCGCCGTCCGGGCGATCCTTTGGGCGGCCATGGCATCCTGTCGCGCCTGCGCTGCCTTCAGCGCATCATAATCAAGCCGATCAAGCGCTTGTTCCACACCCTTGAGGAAATCGATGGCGAGCGTCGCCGCCTCCACGGCATCTTCGCGGAACGGAAACTGGTCGAGCTGCCAGACGCCCTCCCACTTATTCTTGCGGAGCGTGTAGAAGAATTCGAACAGCTCGATCGGATGGACGGTGCCCGCGACTAGATCGTCGTCCCATCCGCGCAGATTGTCGTTGACATCCATGCCGAACAAACGGCCATGATCGATGGCAAGCTGTGCGGAATCGGCTGGCGATTCGCCGCCATAAAGCGCATGACCGAAATCGAGCAGGCCAGGCTGGACCGCATGGAACGAAGGCTGCGGGCGCTGGAGGACGCGGAGGCCATCCGCAACCTGAAGGCCGCATACGCCGCCCATTGCGACGACAACTACAACGCC
>JAGWQR010000026.1 GCA_028869975.1 Alphaproteobacteria bacterium
ATGATCGCTTCGGCATCGGCATTGAGCAATGCCCCGATCCCGCCAAAATTGATGAGCAATTTCTTGGCGAGTGGCTTGGTATCGATACGCGGGATAGTCAGTCCCAGCAAAAACTCGATCAATTCATGATCGAGCAAGGCATCGCCACCATTTTCTATGAGACGCTGGCGTAACCGCGCGCGATGGCCTGTCCCGTCAACACTCCCCTGATCCAGATCTGCTTGGGCCATAGTTGGAAATTAACCGACGCGTATGGCGCTTGCAATGCAATGCTTGAACCGGGGAGAAAAAATGTTAACAACACAAGCATGTCGCATGATGATGGCAAGCCGTACGCGCATGAGGACCACCGCCTGACCGCGCTCAAGGCCGGGCTTGCGGCGCATCCAGCATCGGACGAATCAAAGCCGGATGAGAAAGCGGATGCCGAAGATGAAGCGCGTTCGCAGGGCGCGGCACGGGTGCTGGGGGAGCTGATCGGTGCGCCGCTGGGCGGCGTGGTCATCGGCTATACAATCGATCATTTCGCGCACACATTTCCCCTGTTCCTGCTCATTTTTCTGGTCATCGGCTTCGCGGTGGGGATGTGGAACATATATAAGCTTGCACAATCGATGAACCGCGACTAAGGGCGCACCCAGCTTTTCAGCACAAGATTTTTAACGACAGGGACAATCCGTTCAGTGGCGGCCGAGCATTCTATCGACCCGATGCACCAGTTCAGCATATCACCGGTTGGCGGTGGTGCGCTGACCGGGCATTTTGCGCAGTTCACCAACTCGGCATTGTGGATGCTGATCGTGACCGGCTGCGTAGTGCTGTTCATGTGGGGCGGGATGCAGCGCAAACTCATTCCGGGCCGCTGGCAGGTCGCCGCCGAATCGCTGCTTGAGTTCATCAATTCGCTTACGGTCGGCAATATCGGGCCGGAGGGACGCAAATTTACGCCCTGGGTGTTCACGCTGTTCAGCTTCATTCTGATCGCGAACCTGATGGGGCTGATGCCGTTCGGGATTGTCCCCGCTTTCCACCCCTTCACCATCACCAGCCAGTTTTCGCTGACCGGGGTGCTTGCGATTATCAGCTTTTCGACCGTGCTGGTGGTCGGCTTCTGGCGGCATGGCTTTCACTTCTTCTCGCTGTTTATTCCGCATGGCACTCCGCTGCCGATGATCCCGCTGATCTTTATCATCGAGCTGATCTCGTTCATGGTGCGCCCGTTCTCGCTCGCTTTGCGGTTATTCGTGGCCATGATTGCGGGGCATATCCTGATGGACGTGTTCGCCAACTTCATCGTGAACGGCATTCAAACCGGGTCGATGATGGGCGGCGGCATCAGCCTGCTGTGCCTGATCTTCATCATCTTCATGAGCGCGCTCGAACTGCTGGTCTGCGCCATTCAGGCCTATATCTTCGCGTTGCTGACCTCGCTCTATCTCAAAGACGCTATTCATCTTCATAAACTGGATCATTAAAGGAGTATAAACATGGATCTTCATGCAGCTAAAGTTATTGGTGCGGGCCTCGCGGCGATCGGTACCGGTGTTGCCGCCATCGGCGTCGGCTATGTGTTCGGCTCGTTCCTTCAGGGTGCGCTGCGCAACCCCGAAGCGGCCGGCAAGCAGACCGGCACGATGTTCATCGGTTTCGCGGCGGCGGAATTGCTCGGCCTGATCGCGTTCGCGGTCGCGATGATCATCCTTTACGCACAATAAGCTGATCGACGAGAGCGGCTTCGGATGCCCCAACTCGCGCAACTTGCCCTCGCCTATGCGTCCCAGTTTTTCTGGCTGGGACTGGTGCTAGTCGTCATTTATTTCGGCGTCGGGCATATGATGCTGCCCAAGATCGAGGCGACGGTCGATGATCGCAACGCCAGGATCGCGGGCGATCTGGCAGCGGCAAAGGCGGCTCAGGCCGAAGCCGAGGCCAAGGAAGAGGCGTGGCGCGTGCAAATGGCGGATGCGCACAGCAATGCGCAAGCCGTCATCACCAAGGCCAAGACCAAGGCCAGTGCCAAGTCAGCCGACGCGCTCGCCAAAGCCAATGAAAAACTTGCAAACGAAACCGAAGTCGCGAGTGCGGCGATTGTTGAGGCTTCCATTAAAGCGGCGGGTGCAGTCAAGGGCATTGCCGCCGAGGCCGCGCGTGAAATGGTTGCCAAAGTCGCGGGGCTGACGGTCTCCGCCGCCGCCGCGACCCAGGCGGTGAAGGAGGACGCGGATGGTTGATGCGCTGATGCTGCTCGCGGTCGCGGCCGAGGCCCCCGAAGCGGAGCCGACCGCGTTCGGGCTGGATGCAGGCGGCTGGGTCGCCGCCGCGATGCTGGTCGTGTTCGCGATTCTGTTATGGCAGAAAGTGCCCGCGCTGGTCGCCGGAATGCTCGACAAGCGCATCGCCGAGATCAAGGCGCAACTCGATTCAGCAGCGAAATTACGCCTTGAGGCGGAAGCACTCAAGGCGGAGTATGAAGCCAAAGCCAAAGCATTGGTCAGTGACGCCGAAGCCATGCTCGCCCACGCGCAGAACGAAGCCAAGCTGATAGTCGCCAAGGCGGAGGCCGAGACCAAAATGACAATAAAGAACCGTACCCAGATGGCGAAAGACAAGATTGCTGCCGCCGAGGCGGCGGCGATTGCCGAAGTTCGTGTCAAAGCCGCCGTTGCGAGCGCAGCCGCCGCGCGCAAGCTCATCGCTGACAGGCATGGTGCTGCGCAGGATAAAGCACTGGTCTCCGATGCGATTGCACGGCTGAACTAAACGTTCCCGCTCAAAATCCTATCATCACCCGCCGCGCCAGCGCGGGCGAGATGCTGTAGGTGCGGCGCAGCGTCTTGACCATGCCGACATTGGCCTCCTTAGCGCCCCGCTCCATCGCGCGCACCACTTCCGCCGCGCATTGATCGGGTGAAATCGCCCGATGCCCGCGCGCAATATGGCCCGCCGTCATCTTGGTTTCCACGACGGGGGGCAGCACCTCCAGCATCCGGATATGCGTATTTTTAAGCTGATGTCGCAGCGCCATGGTAAAGCTGCGCAAGCCTGCCTTCGTGGCGCAATAGATCGGTGCCTCGCTGCGCGGCGCAATCGCAAGGCCCGAGGTGACATTGACGATCATCGCTTCCCGCGCCGCCTGCAATCGCGGCAGGAAATGCGTGATCAGATGCACCGGCGCATGGAAGTTGAGGAAAATCGCGCGATCCATCGCCGCCAGATCAACCGGCTCACCCGCCTTGTAGACGCACGATACCCCCGCATTGGGTGCGCTCGACACCCCGGCATTGTTGATGAGGATGTCAAGCGGCGCCTCGCCCCATGTGTCGGCGAGAGCAGTGCATCCTTGGGGCGTGGAGAGATCGCCGCTGATGACACCCAGCCCTTCCGCCTTCGCCGTCGCCAGCCGCTCCTCATTGCGCCCGCTGATCGTCACATGCGCGCCTTTATCGCGTAACTGCCGGGCCAGCGCCAACCCGATGCCATCACTGCCGCCGGTGAGCAGGATATGTTTGCCGTTGAAGTTCATGGCGCAAGTCTGCGCGCGGACGCGGCAAAAGTCCAGTCAGTCACGCGGCGCGATGTTCAGCCTGATCCCACCCTTCGCGCGCAGCACCCCGCCGAATGTGAAGTCCATAGGCGGCTCATGTTCAGGTGCCGAGACGCGCAGCCGTTGCAGCAGCGTCACCAGCACCGCCAGCGCTTCAGTTTTGGCGAACGCCATGCCGAGACAGATGCGCTCGCCTGCACCAAAGGGCATGAAGCTGTAGCGGTGCGTGCGCGGATCAAAATTTCCGGGCAGGAAGCGCTCTGGGAGGAATGCGTCAGGCTGATCCCAATAGTCACGATGGCGCTGGATCGCATAGATGGGGATGATGATAAACATGCCCTTGCGCACCTTCTGCCCGCCAAGGTCCGTATCGTGCGCGGCTTCACGCGCAATTTGCGCAGCGGGCGGGAACAGCCGCAACGCCTCCATCATCACCGCGCTGGTGAAGGGGAGTTTCTCGAGATGTTCTGCACCGAATGGCGCGGTGCCGACCACGGCGTCAATCTCTGCCACCATCCGCTCCTGCGTTGGCAGATCATGCGCGATCAGATAGAGTATCCAGGCCAGCCAGTTGGCGGTGGTATCGCGCCCCGCAGGCAACATGCCGGTAATGTTGTTTTGCAGGCGCTCAGGCGTTATCGTCTGCCCGGTTTCGGGATCGGTGGCGGTGGCCAGCATATCGAGCAATGAGCCTGCCTGCCCCGATTGGCGGTGCGCCAGTGCCTGCGCCACATGTGCGCGAAGCGCGTCGGATGGTTTGTGGAGCGTCTGACCCAACAGCGGCCGCGTCCAATCGGGCGTTTGAAAGACATCAGCCAGATTCACCGCATTCACCGAAAGGCTGAAGGCGCGTGCGTCGCGCCGGAATTTAGCCTCATCAACCCCCAGCCCGTCGCCCATCAGCGTCTCGAACACAACGCTCGTGGCGAGATCGCCAAGATCGTCTTCAATGTCGGGCGTATGGGTGGGGCTCAGCCAGAGTTTGCTCAGATGCGCTGTGGCATGGCGCGCAGCCGGGACAATGGCCTCAACCGCCTTGGGCGAAAAGGCGGGCGCAGCGGCGCGGCGCTGCCAGCGCCATTCTTCGCCTTCCGAGGTGGCGACCCCGTTGCGCCATAACGGCCTGAACATGCGATGCGCGATTTTGCTGGGCGGGAACTCCTCTGCGCGCGCGACATAGATTTCATGCAGCGCATCCACATCCATCACCCACAGGATCGGCATTGGCGGGCGGCGATAAAAACGCGCTTCATACATGGCGCGCGGCCAGGTTTTCAACGGGTTGGCGCGCACATGGCGGACTGACGCGAGTTGTGACAGAAAATCGGCGCCGCATGTCGCGACTTTGGGCGGAATATAGGGTTGCCTCTCGGTGGACACGTTACAATCTCCCCCTGCTCAATAATCCTGCTCCAACTGGGCGCACGTTTAGGCTAGGGTGCCCACCATGTCGATTGATGATCCTGCACCTGAAGTTGCACAAGATCGCTTCCATGAGGCGCGCGCGACATTCAGCCTGCGCGGGGCGGATGCGCCGGATATTGAGGCCGGGATTGCGGTGATCAAGGGCGTGGTCGCCACCCTGCCGCAGCGCCCCGGCGTGTACCGGATGCTCGATGCCAGGGGCGAGGTGCTCTATGTTGGCAAGGCGCGCGCGCTCAAGAACCGCGTGGTCAATTATACGCGCATCGAGGGCAACCCGCGCCGTATTCAAAGGATGATCGCACTTACCCGGAGTATGCAGATCATCACAACCGAAAGCGAGGCCGAGGCGTTGCTGCTCGAAGCGCAACTCATCAAGCATTATCGCCCCGCGTTCAACGTGCTGCTGCGCGATGACAAGAGCTTCCCGTATATTTATCTGAGCGCGGAGGGCGATTGGCCGCGCCTTTCGAAACATCGTGGCGCGCGTGACCGAAAGGGCCAATATTTCGGGCCGTTTTCATCAGGTGGTGCAGTGAATGTCACGCTCAATGCGCTGGAAAAACTGTTCCTGCTGCGCTCGTGCACCGACTCGTTCTTCACCACGCGTGACCGGCCCTGCTTGCTTTACCAGATCAAGCGCTGCTCGGCGCCGTGCGTCGGGCGGATTACGCCGCAAGATTATGCCGAGCTGGTCGCCGACGCCAAGGCGTTCCTCTCGGGCAAGGCCACGGGGGTTCAGGCCAAGCTCGCCGCGCAGATGGAGCGCGCTTCGGAGCGCCAAGATTATGAAATGGCGGTGATTTACCGTGATCGGCTGCGCGCGCTCACCGCGATACAGGCACGGCAGGCGATCAACCCGCAGGGCCTCAGTGATGCCGACATTTTCGCACTCGCGCGGGCTGGCGATGCCGCCTGTGTGCAGGTGTTCTTCATTCGCGGCGGGCAGAATTGGGGGCACCGCGCCTTCTTTCCGCAGCACACGGCGGGCTATGACGACGCCGAGGTGCTCGCCTCTGCCATCGCCCAGCTTTATACGACCACGCAACCGCCCCGGCTGGTGCTGACCGACCGCGCGTTGCCCGAGAGCGCGCTGTTCTCGCAAGCGCTGGCGGAGAAAGCGGGCGGACGGGTGCAGTTCCTCGTCCCGCAGCGTGGTGAGCGCACCAAACTGATCGAGATTGCCGCGCGCAATGCCAAAGAGGCGCTCGAGCGGCGGCTGGCGGAAACCTCGGCGCAGGGAAAGACGCTGCGCGAGCTGGCGGAGTTTCTTGATCTGCCCGAACCGCCCGAACGGATCGAGGTCTATGACAACAGCCATATCCAGGGCACCAATGCCTTGGGCGCGATGATCGTCGCGGGGCCGGAAGGATTTCTCCCCCAGGCTTACCGCAAATGGAATATCAAGCGCGCAGACACCGCGCCCGGCGATGATTTCGCGATGATGCGCGAGGTGTTCGAGCGGCGGTTCAGGCGCGCGCTCGATGAGGGTGGGGAGGGGGGCGAGGACTGGCCCGATCTGGTGCTGATCGATGGCGGCCGGGGCCAAGTGAGCGCGGTCAAGGCGGTGTTCGCGGCGCTCGGCATAGACGATGTGGCCTATGTGGGTGTCGCCAAGGGGCCGGAGCGCAACGCCGGGCGCGAGGTATTCCACTTCCCCGATGGCCGTGAGGCGAGCCTACCGCCCAACGCAGCGGTGCTGTTCTACCTGCAACGGCTGCGCGACGAGGCGCATCGCTTTGCGATTGGCGCGCACCGCAAGAAGCGCGCTACCGCGATTGGCGCCTCCTCGCTCGATACCGTCCCCGGCATCGGCCCGGCGCGCAAAAAGGCGCTGCTGCTCCACTTCGGCACGGCGAAGGCGGTGCGCAACGCAAGCCTCGATGATCTCTCCCGCGCGCCGGGGATCTCGCGCGCCATGGCGCAGACGATTTATGATTATTATCATGGGTGAGGGTGTGAGCTAACAGCGCCCCCCTACTGCATACTCCAGCCATGGCTGACGATGATCGACTGGCCGGTGAGCGCATTGCTGGGGAAGGCCGCGAGGAACAGCGCGGTCTCCGCGACATCGGCGAGCGTCGTGAATTCGCCATCGACGGTATCTTTGAGCATGATTTTCTTGATCACCTCATCTTCGGAAATGCCGAACGCGGCGGCCTGTTCGGGGATTTGCTTGTCCACCAGTGGCGTGCGCACAAAGCCGGGGCAGATCGTATTGGCGCGGATGCCGTGCGCCGCGCCTTCCTTGGCGATCACCTTCATCAGCCCGAGCAAGCCGTGCTTGGCGGTGACATAGGGGGCTTTGAGCGGTGACGCCTCATGGCTGTGCACCGAGCCCATCAGGATGATGCTGCCACCCGATCCACCCGCGATCATCGCGCGCATTGCGGCGCGCGTGGTCAGGAACGCGCCATCAAGATGGATGGCGATCATCTTGCGCCATTCGTCAAACGGGAAATCGATGAGCGGGTGGACGATCTGGATACCGGCATTGCTGACCAATATGTCGAGCGCGCCGAAGCGCTCAACGGCAGCGGCGACGCCCGCATCGACCTGCGCTTCGTCGGTCACATCCATCGCAACCGCCATCGCGGTGCCACCTGCCGCCTGAATTGTTTCGGCCGATCTGTCTGCTGCGTCCAGATTGAGATCAGCGATGACCACCTTTGCGCCCGCCTTGGCGTAGCGCAGCGCAATTTCCCGGCCAATGCCGCTTGCGGCTCCGGTGACCAACGCGACCTTGTTTTCAAGCAGCATGTTTATCTTCCCAGATAAGTTGACAACGGATGGGCCGAGCGCACGGAAGGCCCGTTTGGATTGAGCAGATCATAGACGACCGCGTTCTCGAGCACATTCATAACATAACCGCGCGTTTCGGTAATCGGGATCGCCTCGATCCAACGGACAACATCAATGGAAGGCGAGCGGGGATCACCGTTGCGCGCTATCCATTGGTTGATCCACCCCGGCCCTGCATTATAAGCCCCGACCGCGCACGGATAGCAGCCGCCAAAGCGCGTCATCAGGCCATCATAATAGAGCGAGCCCAGTGCCATATTATAGGCGGGATCGCTGGTCAGGCGGCCATAATCATAGGGAAGTCCATTTTTTTCCGCGAGCGGCCGCGCGGTATAGGGCTCAAGCTGCATCAGCCCGCGCGCATTGGTGCGGCTGACGGCGGCACTGTCGAAATTGGTCTCCTGCCGCGCGATCGCGTGAATGATCGTCCAGTTCAACGCATAGGGTTGAGCGATGGTGTAGCGCGGGAAACCGGCGCGGATGAAATCCACACCGCCCGAGCCGCGCGTGTTCCTGCTTGCCCATACGCCCATATCGGTGCGGTTGAGGCGTGCGCCTAGCTCAACCGCCAGTTCCAGATCGGGGTCACTGTTCGCCTGTTTGGCGATTTCGCGCATGAAGGCGGTCTGCTCCGTGTGCTCGCCCTGCTGACCAAGATATATAGCCGCGCGCGCCAGCTCGCTATTCATATAGGCGTCGCGCTGGGCGGGCGTGATGGTGACAGAGGGGGTTGTCCCAAGGCGCGGCACTTGCCCCAGCCGCTCATCGGCAAGCTGGCCGAAGAAGGTTTCATAATAAGTGGCGGCCTGGCCATAATAGGCCAGCGCCTGCGGCCGCGCGCCCGCCGCATCTTCCGCCCGCCCGGCCCAGTAAAGCCCGCGTGCCTGCGTGAACGCAAACTTCGACGCGCGGGTATAGAGATCGAACAATGGCGCGGCGTCCGCATAGCGGCCCAGCCGGTTGAGTGCCATATCGCCACCGAGATAAGCGAGGCTGGTGAACGCGTCGCGCTCGTCAAACGGGCGGGCGCGGATATCGGTGCCCTGCGGGTAGGTCGTACCAACTTGCCGCGCGATGTTGAAGGTGTTGCCATACTGGCCCTCACCCTCCGCCTTGCGCGCGACTCTGAGCATCAGGTTGAGCCAGGTGTGCGCGTTGAGCGGCGCGCGGTTGAAGCTCATTGGACGTGCCAGCCAGGCCTCGGCGGCATAATCCTGTCCGGTGGCAAGCAGATACGCGGCGCGGTCGGCGACAAAGCCTGGGTCGACGCGTCCGCTCTCCATGAACGGCGCGGCTTTGTCCTCCGCATTGGGCGCCTTGGTCAGCAGCGCGAGCCGGGCAGCGAACAGCGGCTGCTGGTCGGCGCTCGTGTTGGTCAACTGCCGCTCGGCATTGGCGAGCGCGCGGTTCCACAGCAACCGATCCATGCGCGCATTCTGATCCGGCGGGGTCAGGATGGTGTTGAACCTGATCAGGAAGCGGCTCTCGTCATCGGTCGAGAGCGGCCCGCCGACCCAGGCGATGCGCGCGGCATTGTTGGCGAGATCACGCTGGCCAGTTGTGTAGAGCGCCTCGGCATAGCGGAGTTGTGCGGTCGCGGTCTTGGCCGGGAAGCGCTGGAAGAAAGCAATGACGGTGCTCGGCGACTCCGTCTCGGGCCGCAGCGCCGCCTCCGCCTGATCGCGCAGCGCATCTTCGCCCGGCCAGCCAGGATGGGCCATCAGGAAATTCGCGATATTCGCAAACGGTTCACCGCGCGTTTCGCGAAGCCGCTCCCAGGTCTGCACCGCGCTATCAATCGAGTCCTGTTGCCAGAAGGGGCGGAACGGCATCGGCGTCGCATACGGTTGCGGGTTCTGCGCCTGCACCGGCACCGCCAGCACAACAGCGCTCAGCAGCGACAGGGTGGACAGGTATGGGCACGCGCGCTTAAGGAACGGGCGAAGCAAGGGTTGCGCAAACATCGCACCCCCTATGGCGACAATTACCCCCAAGGTGAAGGCTTGAAATGATGTTTTCCGGTTCAATTCCCGCTCTGGTGACTCCTTTTCGCGACGGAGCGTTTGATGAGGCCGCATTCCGCCGCTTTGTCGACTGGCAGATTGCGGAAGGCTCGTCGGCGCTCGTCCCTTGCGGCACCACCGGCGAGAGCGCGACGCTAAGCTACGACGAGCATTATGAGGTGATCCGCGTCTGCATCGATCAGGTGGCGGGACGCGTGCCGGTGATCGCGGGCTGCGGCTCGAACGACACCGCCACAGCGGTCAAGCATTTGCAATTCGCCAAGCGTGCGGGTGCGGCGGCGGCGCTGGTGGTCGCGCCCTATTATAACCGCCCCAATCAGGATGGCATCTACGCGCATTTCAAGCACCTGACCGAACAATGCGACCTGCCGAGTGTGTTGTATAATGTCCCCGGCCGCACGGTGACCGACATCTTGCCCGAGACGGTGGCGCGGCTGGCCAAGCTCCCGAGCATCGTGGGAATCAAGGACGCATCGGGTGCGATGCCGCGCGTGGCGATGCACCGGGCGGATTGCGGCGCTGACTTCTGCCAGCTTTCGGGCAATGATGATATGGCGCTGGCGTTCAATGCGATGGGCGGCACCGGGTGCATATCGGTGACCGCGAATGTCGCGCCCAAATTGTGCGCGCAGTTTCAGGTGGCGTGTGCTTCCGGGGATTATAAGGCCGCGCTGGCGCTCAATGACCGCCTCGCGCCCTTGCACGGTGCATTGTTCGCCGACGCCTCGCCGGGGCCGACCAAATATGCTTTGGCCCGGCTCCATGATTGGTTTCCCGCCGACCTGCGCCTGCCGATGACCCCGCCCTCCGATGCGGCGAAGAAGGCAGTGGATGCGGGGATGGGGGTTGCGGGTCTCGTATAATGTCCCGGCCCCAGCACCCCGTCACCAAGCTCAAGACCGTCGCCGAGAACCGGCGCGCGCGCTATGACTATGCCATCGAGGATACTTATGAGGCCGGCATCGCCTTGACCGGCACCGAGGTGAAGAGCTTGCGGTTCGGCGAAGGCTCGATCACCGAAAGCTATGCCGAAGTGGCCGGCGGTGAAGTGTGGCTCATCAACGCGAATATCCCTGAATTCAGCCATGGCAACCGCTTCAACCATGAACCTAAGCGCCCACGTAAATTGCTGCTCAATGCGCGCGAGATCAAGAAGATGTTCGGCGCGGTGGCGCGCGAGGGGATGACGCTCGTGCCGCTCTCGATCTATTTCAACGCGCGCGGGCGGGCCAAAGTGGAACTCGCGCTCGCCAAGGGGCGCAAGGCAGCGGACAAGCGCGAATATAAGGCCGAGCAGGACTGGAAGCGCTACAAGGCAAGGCTTTTGCGCGGGCGGGGTTAGCTGCGGCCTTGACCTTGAGCCATTGCGCGCCAATAGCCGGATTGTGAACGAGATTGCCGCGCAACTGCCTGCTGATACGGCTGCCGCCCCGGGGCGTTCCTATGCTTTGCCCATAGGGGCGTGGTTGAAGCCTTATCGGGTGGAGGTGGCGCTCATCGGTGTGGCGGCGCTCGCCAGTGCGGCGCTGATGCTGTGGCTGGCGCACAGCGCGCTGCTGGCGGCAGCGTTCTGTGGTGGGGCGCTCATTCTCGGTGCGTTGGTTATCCTGATTCACCGCCTCTATCCGCCGCGTGCAGGGAATGCCGTGATCCAGGATTGGGGAATGCTGCGCGAGGCGGCGGCGCAAAAAGATTCCGCCATCGCGATTACAGATCGTTCCGGGCGGCTGGTGTGTGCCAATGATACTTACGCAACCTGGTTTGAGGCCTATGTCGCCCCGGCCAAGCTCGGACTGGATTCGACAACGACCGAGGCGTTCAATCAGGCGGGGCGAGCGGCCTGGCGCGATGGCAACGGCAACGCGGATGTGCGTGACGCTGCGGGACGGCACTTAAGCATCGAGACGCTGCGCGTCGGGCGCAACGAGGATCATCTGCTGTGGCGCTTCACCCGACAGGACGGGTCAGATGTTGCACAGGATGTTGCGCTATTGCTGACGAGCAAGGCTGGCGTACTGGCCGGGATGGCGGGGATCATGCTGGTGCTGGTGGATGCAGATGGCCGCATCAAGGCGTGCAACCCGGCCTTTGCGCAGCGCGCCACAGGTGAACTGAACGCTGCTCTTGGGGGCAGCGAGTTTGTCGCAGCACTCGCATCCGACACATCAGGCATGATTCGTTTCAAACGGGAAGCGGCGGGCCTGGCGCTGCGGCTGGTGCAAGTGTCACTCTCGACTGAAGGCGAGGATGGCGGTGATTCGCTCATTCTGCTGCTTGATCAAGACGGGGGTGGAATGCCGCTGGCGGGCGCGGGCGGCAACCTGCAAAACCTGCTCGAGAAATTGCCGCTCGGTCTCGCGCTGACTGACCGCGATTGCCGCTTCATCTTCCTCAACAGCGCGTTCCGGCGCGCAGCGGGTGTGCCCAAGGGCACGACGCCGATTTATCCCGGCGATCTGGTGATTCGTGAGGACAAGGCGGCAGTGGCGGATACGGTGCGCCGCTTCGCGAACGGCACGGGGCAATCAGGCGATCTCGCCGTGCGGCTCAACACGCGGCCGGAGGAGCCAGTGGCGCTTTCGCTCGCGGGCGCCAAGGGGCTGGGCGAGGCGGCGGTGCTCCTCAGCCTCAAGGATAACAGCGAAGAGGCGCGGCTCAAACGCGAGATTGCCCAGGCAACCAAGATGCAGGCGGTCGGCCAGCTTGCCGGGGGCGTCGCGCATGATTTCAACAATGTGTTGACCGCGATCATTGGCACGTGCGATCTGATGCTGCTGCGCCATACGCCGGGCGATTCGGATTATGGCGACATCCACCAGATCAAGCTCAATTCCAACCGCGCCGCCAACCTCACCCGCCAGTTGCTCGCCTTCTCGCGCCAGCAAACGCTGCGCCCGCAGATTTTGCAGCTTCCCGATGTGATTTCGGAGGTCTCGAACCTGCTCCAGCGGGTGATGGGCGAAACCGTGCGGCTCGACATCGAACATGGCCGCGATCTGGGCGCGATCCGGGCCGATCCGGGGCAGTTGGAGCAAGTGATCGTCAACCTAAGCGTCAATGCGCGGGATGCCATGCCGCGCGGCGGCACCGTAAAACTGCGCACCTTTGCGTTTCCAGCCAGCGAAGTGCGCAAACTCGGCAATGAGATCATGCCGATCACCGACTATACCGGTTTCAGTCTCGCCGATAAAGGCACGGGGATCGCACCCGAAATAATGGGGAAAATTTTCGAACCCTTCTTTACGACCAAGGGCGTCAACAAGGGCACCGGACTCGGTCTTTCCACGGTTTACGGCATTGTCAAACAATCGGGCGGGTTCATTTTCGCTGCGTCGGAGATCGGGCGCGGCACGATCTTCACGGTCTATTTGCCGGTGCATAAAATCGACACGGCAGTACCTGCCCCGGCATCAGTCAGGCGTGAACGCACAGCGGAACTCTGGGGAACCGGCAAGGTGCTGCTGGTCGAGGATGAAGATATGGTGCGTGCGGTTGCTGAACGCGCGCTCACCCGGCAGGGTTATACGGTTTTGACGGCGGCGAACGGCGAGGAAGGGATTGCGGTTTTGAACGCGAACACTGACATCGTGCTGCTGATTTCGGATGTCGTCATGCCGGTGATGGACGGGCCGACCATGGTGCGCCACGCGCGCGAGCGGCTGCCCAATCTGCCGGTTTTGTTCATGTCGGGCTATGCCGAGGAGCAGTTGCGCAAGTCGATCGATCTCGAGAATGTCGCTTTTGTGCCCAAGCCCTTCTCGGTGCAGCAACTGGCCGAAGCGGCGCGCGGCGCGTTGGGGCAGGCAGAACAGGTTTAAGACAGTTCGGAAAGATCAAGCGCCGCGAGCAGTGCTGCGCGGGCATTACGCACCGCCAGCCAGAGCCGGGCCTGCCCCAGATCATCCTGGCCGATCTGGGCGGGCCAATGCGCGCTGATAATGGCAGCCATCCGGTCGAGCCTGGCATGATCAACCAGAAAGCGCGGGTCGATGGTGGCCGGATCCGCAACCACGCGCAGCCGCAGGCAGGCCGGGCCGCCGCCGTTCGCCATCGATTCACGCACATCAACCGGGATCAGGCGACGGATGGGGCCGTTGCTGGCGACCAACCCCTCAAGATACGCCCAGACGCGGGGGTTATCGCGCGCTTCTGTTGGCAAGATCAGTGCCATGCCCCCCCCATCGGGCAGCGTCACGAGTTGTGCGTTGAAGAGGTAAGAGCTGATTGCGTCCTCTAACGAAACCGCGCTTACTGGCACCTCGATAATCTCAACTTGGCGGAGTGCGGCCGTTAGCGCTGCATAGAACGCTGCCTTGTCCGCAAAGGCCAGCTCATGCGCGAACAGGACATGTTCGTTGGCAACCGCAACCACATCATTATGGAAGGCACCCGCCGCGATGGCCTCCGGCGATTGCTGCACGAAGAACGTGCATGCCGGATCAAGCCCATGCAGCCGCGCGATAGCTTCCGACGCCTGCCGGTGCTGGCGCGCGGGGAATGGCCCGCCCGCCTCGCCATAGACGAACACCTCAACCCCCGCCGCGTCATGCCTGGCACAGAGCCGCATATGATTGGCGGCACCCTCATCGCCGAACGGGGCAGGGATGGGGCCATGCACCGAGAACGCGCGTTGATCGGCAAAGGCCAGTTTGAGCTGCGCCAGCGTACCCTCCCATTCATGGCTGCGGTGGGGCATGGTAACAAGGTTGGCAACGCTAAGGTGGCAGCGCCCGTCTGCGGTATCGGGTGCGGGTGAAACGGTCGCCGCATTGGCCGCCCACATCGGGGAAGCTGAGAACGCATTGGCGCGCAGGGCAAGCGAGGCGTGCGCCATCTCGGTGCCCAGTGCGGCAAGCCAGCGCTCATCAGGCCGGTCATGCGGCAGGAAAATGCCCTGTGCCAGCCCCAGATCAAGATTGGCGCGCATCTTGGCGATGCCCTGCAGTGCTGCGGCGCGCGGTGCGGAAGTATTTCCTGCATTCCCGGTTGCGGCCAGATTGCCAAGGCTTAAGCCCGCATAATTATGGCTGGGGCCGATGATGCCGTCAAAGTTGATTTCCTGCATAGCCATCACCACCGCGCCACGTGCATGATCGTGTCGCCTTTCTGCACACCGAGTGCGGCGGCGGCGGTTGTATCGAGCGCAACGCCATCGCCCTGCGCCCGCACATAGCCATAGCCGCAGCGATAATCGATCAGATGCCCATGCGCGACCAGCGCCTTGTCGGCGCGCTCCTCTTCAACCCCGCCGATCTGCACCACTTTGTCGGCGCGCGCGCGCTTGATCGTTTCAATCTGGTCGGTCGGCGCGCTCACCGTGGGGCCGCCATCGAATATGTCGACATAATGATCGTAGACGAACCCCTCGTTCTGGAGCATTTGCAGCGCCGCACGCCCGGATTTGTGCGGCACACCCATCACGCTGAGTGCGCTTTCGGGCAGCATTGCGGTGTAAATGGGGTGTTTGGGCATCAGATCGGCGATAAACTGGTTGCCGTGCACGGCGTTGAACGCATCAGCCTCCTGAAAACTCATCCCAAAGAAGCGCCCGGCAATCCCGTCCCAGAAGGGGGAACCGCCCGCTTCATCTTGCACGCCGCGCAGCTCGGCGATGGTGCGATCGGCGAAGCGCGTACGGTGCATCTTGATGAACAGATAGCGGCTGCGCGCCAGCAGCATCCCCAGCCCGCCAGCACGGTTGTTGGGGTTGAGATACAGGCCGCCGACCTCGCTCGCCCCATCAAAATCGGTGGAAAGCGTAAGGGTTTCAGCCTTGAAGGTGCGGTTAAGCTCCTTGCTGATCTGCGTCAAGGTGCCGATCCGGTAGCTATAAAAGGGCCAGGTCTGCCCGATTTTCGAGAAGATCAGGCAGGTGCCGTGCACCTCACGCGTTTCGATATTCTCGAGGATGAAGAAAAAGAAATCATCGCCGCGTTGCTGCGTATCGTGCGCAAAACTGGCTTCGGCATTCAGCAATTTCTCAGTCAATGCGGCGCGGTTGGGCGGCAGGTTGGTAAAGCCGCCGCCGGTGCTCTTGGCCATTTCATAAACCGGTTGCAGGTCGACAACTGTAGCAGGGCGGATGATATAGGTCATACCGAGCCGTTGGCAGCGAGCCGCATCAGGGTCAAGGCTGCAAGCTGCGCGCGCGGCACCAGCGCGTTGACCAGCAGAAATTCTTCGGATGAATGGATATTGCCGCCCAGTGCGCCCATCGTATCAACCACCGGCACCCCGCAGGCCGCAATGTTATTGCCATCACACACACCGCCTGTATCGCGCCGGGCGATCGTTTGGCCGAGATCGGCACCGGCTTGCGTGACAAGATCAAAAAGGCGCGCGGCCTCGGGCGTCACCGGCTTGGGCGGGCGGTTGAAGCCGCCATGCAGGTGGATATGCACGCCGTGCGCGGCTTCCACATCGCTGGTCAGGCGAGCGATCAGGGTGCGCGCGGCGGCCTCATCTTGCGGACTTTTGGGACGGAGATTGAAACGCAGCACCGCATGATCGGGCACAACATTGTTCGGCCCGCCTCCATCTATCTTAGCCGGATTGATTCCGAGCGCTGGCGTGCGCGCCTGTGCCAGGCGCACCGCGAGATCGGCGGCTGCAACCAGCGCATTGCGCCCGTCTTCCGGATTACGCCCGGCATGGGCGGCCTTGCCAGTTATGATCGCCGAGAAATTGCCAGAGCCGGGCCGTGCGACTGCCAAGGTGCCATCGGGCAGGGCCGGTTCAAAGGTGAGAGCGGCGGCTTTGCCCTGCGCCAGCTCGGCAATCAGCGCGGCAGAAGAAAGCGATCCTGTTTCTTCGTCGCTGTTGATGAGCACATCATAACCAAGTTGTATGCCACTCTCCTCCAGCGCCATGAGCGCGGCCAGCATCACCGCAATCCCGCCCTTCATATCGGCGACGCCGGGGCCACCAAGCGTGTTATCATCAAGCCAGCGGCAGGTCTGGAACGGATGATCGGGGCCGAACACCGTATCCATATGCCCGGTGAGCAGCACACGGAAATTGGCGTGGGGGCGTACCGAGACGATCAGATGCTGGCCATTGGCAACAGCCTGAGGGGAACCATCCTGAGCGATACGCTCAACAAGGGCTGGATCAACCAGCCGCACATCGCCTGGCAGCGCGCCGAATGCTTCAGCGAGCGCGGCGGCTTGTGCCTTCAGACCTGCGACATTGCCGGTGCCGGTATTGATCGCGGCCCAGTCCTGAACCTGGGCAACCATAGATGCGTGTTCAATGCGTGCAAGGCATTCCTGTTCCGCGCGCGTGATCATGGTTGCAGCAACCGCGCAATGGTGGCGGCATTGCCCGCCGCGCTCGCCGCCTCGAAACTTGCCACGGGATAGGCGCAATAGTCAGCCGCATAATAGGCGCTCGGGCGGTGGTTGCCACTGTCACCCAAGCCGCCGAATGGCATAGAGCCGGCAGCCCCTGTGGTTGGCCGGTTACGATTGACGATCCCGGCGCGGCTCTCACGCATGAACCGTGACCAAAGTGCATCGTCGCCAGTAATCAGCCCGGCGGAGAGGCCAAAGCACGTGTGGTTCGCTGCCGCAATCGCGGCGTCGAAGTTCGTTACGCGCGTAAGCTGGATCACGGGCGCGAAAATCTCCTCATCGGGTGTGTCTAGCCCGGTCACGTCATAGAGGGCGGGTGTAACGAAGGCGGCGCTGCGGCCCGCCATGGCATTGAAGGGCAGAATGGTGCGAGCGCCCAGCGCCTCCAGTTTGCCAACCTGTGCGCGGGCATTTGTCGCCGCACGGTCAGAAATCAGCGGGCCCATGAACGGTTCAGGGGCCTCGTCCCAAGCACCGATCACCAGCCGTATGGCGAGTGCCGCAACGGCTTCCATCACCGCGTGTCCGAAACTGTTGTCGGGCACAATCACCCGCCGCGCGCATGAACAGCGCTGACCGGTGGTGATAAAGCTCGACTGGATTATGACCGACGCGGCCTCTTCAACATCGCCATCCCAGGCGATCAACGGATTGTTTCCGCCCAGTTCGAGCGCCAGAATCGCATGCGGGCGGTCGGCAAAGGCGCGCCGGAAATGCATGCCAGCCCCCGCCGATCCGGTGAACAGCAGCCCGTCAATCTCCTGTGCTATCAGCGCCGCGCCAGTTTCACGTCCGCCCTGCACCAGAGTAAACACACCATCAGGCAGCCCCGCCGCGCCCCAAGCTTCGGCCATATGCTGGCCGGTGAGTGGCGTCTCCTCGGAAGGTTTGAACACCACAGTATTTCCGGCAAGCAGCGCAGGGACGATATGCCCGTTGGGCAGATGGCCTGGGAAGTTATACGGCCCCAGCACTGCCATCACCCCGTGCGGCTTGTGGTGCAGCATGGCGGACCCGAAGGGCATCGCGGTGCTACGCTCGCCCGCCCGCTCGGCCTGTGCACTGATCGAGATGTCCACCTTACCCATCATACTCGCCAGCTCGGCGCGGGTTTCCCACAGTGCTTTGCCGGTTTCGCGCGATATGTCGGTGGCGATGGTATCCTTGCGGGTCTCAAGTTCAGCATTGAACGCGCGGATATGGGCAATGCGTTCGTCGAGCTGCGCGTTTGCCCAGTGCGGGAAGGCGGAGCGCGCCCGCGCAACAGCAGCGCCAACCTCTTCAGGGGACGTCGAATTCCCCTCCCATACGACTGCGCCTGTGGCGGGATCGATCGATTGCAGGTTCTGGCTCATGGGATTTGGCAAAGTGCGATCTCAGACATAGGTATGAGCCTAGCCCAAAGCCGATGGGCTTCCAACCCCCCATCATGATGGTGAACTGTCGAGATATTGACGGCGTAATTGGGCCAGCGCCCGAGGCAGTCGCTTTGGCGCCGG
>JAGWQR010000250.1 GCA_028869975.1 Alphaproteobacteria bacterium
ATCGTCTTGCTCCAGATTCTCAGAGGAAAGACCGGCTTGCGTGCCACCCCTCCCTCCGCCGGTAAGTCCCTGAAAATACAGGGGCCGGATCAGGTTCAACGGGTCGTGGGGCGCTTGCCCCCACCTCTCAGCCATGCGACTCGATGCCGCAGCAGGCTCCCCGGGGAATGCGCACAGGATAGCGTATTCAAAACGTATAGCCAACCCCGGTGCCGACAATAAACTGGCTGGCGCTGCCGCGCATCGCGACAATCGGAGAATCGGCAAATGCGCCGAGTAGCCGTTCCCAGCTTGCGGTAAAGCCCAGCGCAAAACCACGCTTGCGTAAATCCTTGCCGAGCGCATAGGCCCCGAGCAGGCCAAGCGTTGCGCTCTTGGTGCCGCCTGAAAGATGATAGGGGGGCAGACCGCTCACCGTCGCTGCTTTCGGCCCCACCCCGAAATAATAATTGGCGTAGCGCCGGCCCACTATATCTGCCGACGCGGAGATGCCGACAAGCGCCTTGTGCGATAATGGCATCAGATATTGCAGCGTAGGCGTGATGATATAGCTGCGCGACACCGTGCCGAGATCATGCGACACCGAAAGCTGAACCGTGAGATTGTCGTAGGGTGATGTAAGCACACCATCGCTTGAAATCCCCAAGACCGCACCGCCTTCCAGCTCCACCTTGCGCTTGCGGAAAAGCGCAATCACCGGATCGCGCGGCGTGGTTGCCCGATCAAGATTAAGCGAAGCGAAGGGCGCGATGATGATCTTGGTACGCTGATTCTCGCGCGCGGGTACCAGATCGACCGAGAGCGATGTACCGTGCCAGCCGATATTATGCCCTTTCAGCCGCCCCAGCGCGCCGGCGGCGGGCGAGAGCACATATTTGTTCGAGCCTTCATAATCAGGGGCCGCGAGCAGCCCGCCGCCGATCATCAGCCGATCGGACGCAATCGGATCAGCGACGGCTTCCGTCACGCACAGGAGCGGTGCCAGAGCCAAAGCTGCCCAGGCCATACACCGGAGAAATGGGGTCATACACTGCTCATCCTTGCGCCAATGCCTCATCCCCGGCTTCTGGATAGAGGGTTGCGACGCGAGGTCAAGCGCCTACGCTCAACGCAGGTTCACATAATACCTGATCTTATCGCGGAAGGCCGCAAGTTCCTTGCCGCTGAGCAGTGATGTCGCCGCAAACCGAACGCTCGCCGGATTAACAATCGAGCCGTTGCGATAGGTCTCAAAATGCAGGTGTGGGCCGGTAGACAGGCCGGTTGAGCCAACATAGCCGATCACCTG
>JAGWQR010000251.1 GCA_028869975.1 Alphaproteobacteria bacterium
GGGCGCGCTGTAGGCGGCTCAAGATCCATCGCCTCGATAGCGGGTGGAATATCGGTGACATCGGCAACCATGCCTGTGCCTTAACAGCGTGCGATAGCCCGCGCCAGTTAAACCGGCAAGCGGCGTCGCAAATCCGCGAGACATCGCTGCGCCGTTTGCCCGTCCCAATATTCGGGACGGGGAAGCGACGCGCGCGGAGTGGCCAGTGCGGTGGTGAGCGTGCGGGTCAGTTCCGCCATAGTCACCAACCGGTTGGTGCCCTGTGTAATCGTGATCGGCCGCTCGGTGTTCTCGCGCAGCGTCAGGCAGGGAATACCGAGATAGGTCGTCTCCTCCTGAATGCCGCCGGAGTCAGTGATAATCGCCGCCGCGCCACTCACAAGCGCCATGAACGTGATATAGGGGAGGGGCGCGCTGAGCTGTATGCCCGCCGCCTTGAGCTTTGCATCGCCGCCGGTTTCCGCGAGCCGCTTGGCCGTGCGGGGGTGCGTGGGAAAAATGAGCTGAAGCTGTTGTTGCACTTCAATCAATGCTTCAACAAGTGTAGATAATGGCATATCATCATCGACATTGCTGGGCCTGTGTAGCGTGACAACAGCATAGGGATTTTGGGGGTTATCCTTCGCAGCCGCAGCAATCGCCGGGCGCACCAACTCGTATGAATCGAGCATGATATTGCCGACGCGGGTGACGCGTTCCGACGGCACACCTTCAGCCAGCAAATTCTCGTCGCCATCGGGCGAGGGCGTCCAGAGCACATCGCAAATCGCGTCGGTCGCGAGCCGGTTGATCTCCTCGGGCATCCTCCGGTCGCGCGAGCGCAGGCCCGCTTCGAGATGAATCGTCGGAATATGAAGTTTTACAGAAGCCAGGGCACATGCCAGTGTCGAATTCACATCACCAACCACAATCAGCGCGTCGGGACGATATTCTGTCGCGATCTTCTCATAGGCGATCATCACATGACCGGTTTGCTCGGCATGGCTGCCTGATCCGACACCGAGATGAAAATCGGGCATGGGGAGTTGCAAATCCGCAAAAATTGCATCAGACATGTTCGCATCATAATGCTGGCCTGTATGAATGAGCACAGGTCTAAAATCTGGTGCGACGTTCAGGGCGTGCCAAAGCGGGGCGACCTTCATGAAATTGGGGCGCGCGGCAGCGACTAAGTGAATGTTTTTGGCCATGGCCTCTCCTAACCGGCCTTGGTTAATATGAAATGAGCGATTCCGGACTTGTAAACTTGGCCATTGCTGATCAGAATAACCTTCATATCATAGGGAATTTGGCAGATGGCAGACTATGCAATTTTTGCGGGCGGGTGTTTCTGGTGTGTTGAGGCCGTGTTCAAGGATCTTATCGGTGTAAACTCAGTGACGAGCGGTTATATCGGCGGGCATACCGATAACCCGACGTACAAGCAAGTTTGCGCTGGCGATACCGGCCATGCCGAGGCGATCCGGATTGCTTACGATCCATCAGAGATTGGCTATGCCGACTTGCTCGACATTTTTTTTCATACCCATGACCCGACCACACCCAACCGGCAAGGCAATGATATTGGCACGCAATATCGTTCGGCGATCTTTCCACTGAATCAGGCTCAGCAGGCCGAGGCAGAGTCCGCGATCAGGCGCAACCAGCCCGATTGGGGCGCGCCGATTATCACCAGTATCGAAGCGGCGTCGGCCTGGTGGCCCGCCGAGGACTATCATCAGGATTATTGGGAAGGCGAAGGCCAGCGCAACACCTATTGTCTCGCCGTCATTCCGCCCAAGCTTGCCAAGCTGCGCAAATCCTATGGGTCGCTACTCAAAATCCAATAAGTCTTGACCTTTGGGCTATGCCGCGCCTAGGGGCAACTCTCCCATGTGGCGGTATTAGCTCAGCTGGTTAGAGCGCTGGTTTGTGGTACCAGAGGTCACGGGTTCGAACCCCGTATATCGCCCCATCAGGCCTCATCCGCCGCCAAGTCGAAGCGGACTTCCCGCGCCAGCCCCATATCCGTTTCATTACGCTGCCTTGACCATGCCGGCAAAAAATGCGAATTGGCATTCTTATAAAGTGGCGACGTCATGGATCGCTAGGCAAACGGGCCTGGAAACGGGTTGATACGGGGCCGCCGATTGGGAGATCGACGCTGTGCCTGTGCCTGTTTCATCTTTTTTAGTTTCAAGCTGTATCGAATGGCATTTCGCCCAGGCTGGCGATCTGACCGCCCGTATCCATGCCGCCAAGGCGGCAGGCATAGACGCTGTAGAATTCCACCTGTGGCGTGATAAACCGATCGAAGCGATCGGCACCGCACTGACAGATACCGGCATGCATCTGACGAGCGTCTGCGTCGATCCACGTCGTTCGATTGTCGATCCAGTTGAGCGGAACGAAATGCTAGAGGCGCTCCGGGAGACAATCGCTGCAACAGCCAGCCTGGGCTCACCTTCGCTAATTGTCGCCTCCGGCTTTCGAGTGGAAGGTATGAGCGACGAGGCCCATTTTAATAACGCTGTGACCACGCTCAAAATGGCAGCGGCGCTTGCAGAAAAAGCGGGAGTCATGCTGCTGCTGGAACCCCTGAATACAAAGCTTTTTCCGACAATGTACCTGGTCAGCACGACACGTGGTCTCAATCTTGTCGAGGCGGTTGGCAGTTCAAACCTGCGTCTTCTCTATGACGTATGGCATAGTGCGACCATGGGCGAGGACATGGCAGAAGTACTGGCGGGACGGATGCATCTGGTCGGCCATGTTCAGATCGCCGACATGCCCGAGCGTAATGAACCTGGCAGCGGTACCCTGGATTGCCGGCGCGTTATAGGCACTTTGCGCGAAATGGGGTATCAGGCGGCAATCGGTCTGGAATACATCCCTACACTCCCCATGGCAGAATCGCTGCATCGAACCCGA
>JAGWQR010000252.1 GCA_028869975.1 Alphaproteobacteria bacterium
GACGGCATCCTTTATATCAACGACGGGGATTGGGTGGAAAGCTGCACGGCGCTGGTTGAGCATTTCGACGGGCAGATGGAAATTCTCTACTGGGCCGAGCTGAAAGCGGCGCAGGCGCAAGCGACGGAGCCACTTGCGGTACTGCGCTGAACGACCGCAACTGTTCTAAAATTTCACTTTTACCCCGGCTTCATAGGTTGGGCCATAATGTTCGCGCTGGATGGGACGATCCGGATTGCCTTCAAAATAGCGCAAGGGCGCATCGGTGATATTCTTGATCGACCAGTAAAGCCGGATCGGCTTGGCCACCTGCACACTGCCGGTCCAGTCCAGCGTAAAGCGATAATCCAGATAGACATCGGTGGGGATGGTCGCATAGCTATACACCAGCGGGTTTCCGCCAATCGCAAAGATGGTGCGCCCGTTGAACTGTCCAGCCAGCCGCGTTTCAAGACCATGCGCTTCATAAAACAGCGCCAGATTGGCGGTCTGCGGCGCTGTGCCCGGCATTTTGGTGGTGCCCAGACCCTGGGTTAGGGCGACTTTTGAGTCGGCGAGGGTCAGATTGGCATCAATCCCGACGCCATCGAACGGCTTGGGCAGCATGGTGAATTTCTCAACAAATTGCGCCTCGATACCGCGCACATACGTGCTCGTCGCATTCTCGAAGGAGACAATATGATAGATCCCCGCACCCGCTTGCGGATAGGCTGCATTATATTGGCGCGCGACAATGAAATTCCTGATTTCCTTATCAAACACCCCAAGCGAGATGATACCGGAACCGGGCAGGTAATATTCCAGCGTCGCATCGAAATTATGGCTATACATCGGCGCCAGATTGGGGTTGCCGGTGACAACATTGCCAACCGTGCCGTTCGAGCCATTTTGATCGATCGTGGTGTAGAGCTGCGTCTGCTTGAACCCAGGGCGCGACAGACTGGTGGTATAGCCTGCACGCGCCACCAGCCTCGGGCTGAACTGGTATTTAAGTTGCAGCGTCGGGAAGGCGTTGGTGTAATTATGGGGTTCAGTCTGGTAGTTTGTTGTGGTTGGTGTGAACTGCAATCCACCCAGCACCGAACGCGTATGCTCCAGCCGGACACCAACAACCAGATCGAGCGCATTGAATTTGCCATGATACTGGGCATAACCGGCGGAGATGTCCTCATTGTCATCAATTGTGTAATTGCCAAGGTTATAGCAGCTCGGACTATTGGCCTCCAAGGCGGCAACCCCGCAAACATTGGGCGCCGGGGCGTTGGCGTTATAGAGCGCCGCCAGCGCCGGCGCGTTACCGGCATATCCGATATTATACATGCCGTAGTAATTTGTGAACGGACCATCCCCCTGGAGCGTGCTCAGCAGCTGGCCCGTGCCGTTATAATTGTATAGATTATTGTTATAGGCATCGAGATCATATTTGTGACGATACCGCAGTTCTGCGCCGAATTTGAACGAGTCGCCCGGTGCAAGGCCAATCGGCATGGTCAGGTTGGCGGCGTAACTGAATTCGCGATCCTGGGCATATTCGCTCGAGGTGTTGATATTGCTCAGTGCATATTGCGTGGGATCAGCCAGATTGGCCCCGCTCACCTTGATGATGGGCTCGGTGGGATTGCTCAGATTGTCGTAGGTGACATTGAAGCCGGGTGAAAGATTGTTGAACGTCGAGTTATAATCAAACGGCTTGTTGAACGTGGCGTGGATATAGCTGACGCGCCAATCAAATTTGATCGCGTTGAAACTATGCTCGCCCCCGGCTTGCAGCGCCAGATTGCGGTGTGACTCCACCTCGTCGCGCAGGGTATTCTGTGCGGTGGCACCGGTCACCGCGAACCCGTTCGGATTATTCGGATCGATGGTGATGCTGCCTTGCGTACCATCGAGGCCGTTGATCAGAATGCGCTGGCGGTTCACCCGTTCCTGATAGCCGGCGAGTGATCCGCGCAGATAAATCCGGTTGCTGTCATTGGGGGTGATGTCGAGTTCGCCATAAAACCCATAGCGCTCGCGATGATACCGGTAGCGGCGCAATTCATAGCTGGAAACAACCTTGTCCTCATGGGTGCCGAGGCCCTTGTTCTGGTCGGGCGAGTCGAGATATCCCGCTTCAAGGTCGTCGAACCCGCGTCCGTCATTGTGTTCGTTCTGCGCCAGCACGATGTGGAATAATTTGCCACCGTGCCCATTGTCGCCAAAACTGTCGCCAATCGCGGCTTCATCGGTAAGGTTTGTGGTCTTGCGTGCGGGCTCATAGCCCTCGCCAAGCTGGCCATCAAAGAAAAAGCCCTTATGCGTCATCGCCGAGCGCGGCGTGAGTTCTACCGAACCGCCGATGCCTTCCGCTTCCTGATCGGGTAGCCGGGACTTGGTAACAACCAGGCGATCGATGGAGCCGGTCGGGATTGTGTCAAATTCGACCGCGCGCCCGGTGCTGTTGAACGCGGTGCCGTTCGCGTTGGTGTTGAGCAGCACCGCGCCGCCA
>JAGWQR010000027.1 GCA_028869975.1 Alphaproteobacteria bacterium
CCGGTGATTCGCGGCTCGGCGCTGGGCGCGTTGAATGGCGAAGCGCAGTGGGAAGCCAAGATTGACGAGCTGATGGAAGCGGTCGATAAGTCCGTGCCGATGCCGGCGCGTGCTATCGATCAGCCCTTCCTGATGCCGATTGAAGATATCTTTTCAATCTCGGGTCGCGGCACGGTGGTGACCGGAAGGATTGAGCGCGGCAAGGTGAAGGTGGGCGAGGATACGGAGATCGTCGGCTTCCGCGAAACCCGCAAGACGGTGGTCACGGGCCGTATTGAGCGCGGCAAGGTGAAGGTGGGCGAGGACGTAGAGATCGTGGGCTTCCGCGAAACCCGCAAGAGCGTCTGCACGGGCGTGGAAATGTTCAAGAAGCAGCTGGATGAAGGCCTGGCGGGCGACAACGCCGGTCTGCTGCTGCGCGGCATCGCCAAGGAAGACGTGGAGCGCGGCATGGTGCTGGCCAAGACCGGCTCGATCACGCCGCACACGGTGTTCAAGGGCGAGGTCTACGTGCTCTCGAAGGAAGAAGGCGGCCGTCACACGCCGTTCTTTGCGAACTATCGTCCGCAATTCTACTTCCGCACGACCGACGTGACCGGCGAAGTTGTGCTGCCCGCCGGCACCGAAATGGTGATGCCGGGCGACAATGTGCAGTTGGGCGTCAAGCTCATTGCGCCGATCGCGATGGAGCAGGGCCTGCGCTTCTCGATCCGTGAAGGCGGGCGCACCGTCGGCTCGGGCGTGGTGGCCTCGATCACGAAGTAAGTTATTTTCAGCCCGACCTGTGAAAATGGGTCGGGCTTTTCTTATGTTTGACACGGCCCCCGGCCCGTCGCCGGGGCGTTACAGATGTAGCGTCTTTGACATTGGCAAGGTAAAATGGACACGCAGAATATCCGCATTCGCCTGAAGGCGTTCGACTATCGGGTGCTCGATCAGGCCACCGGCGACATCGCCGAAACGGCCAAGCGCACGGGTGCAGACATTCGTGGCCCCATTCCCCTGCCCACGCGCATCGAAAAATTCACGGTCAACCGTGGCCCGCATATCGACAAGAAGTCGCGCGAGCAGTTCGAGGTGCGTACCTACAAACGGCTGCTCGATATTGTGCAGCCCACCCCGCAAACGGTTGATGCTTTGATGAAGCTTGATCTTGCCGCCGGGGTTGATGTTGAGATCAAATTGGCGTAATGCGCCGCTTCCCCGCTGATTCGGCGGGTTGAGATATTTTGGGATACCGCCCGGTTCGCCGGGGTCAGCGTCCCCCGTTCTCCCCTCGATTGGTAAGGGGAAAAGCCCGGACGGGGCGACGTTTCATTCATGGGCAGCCGTCAAGGCAAGCACGCCCCCAAGCCAATTCCGGTGCGGGGGCCTCTGGCAAGGAGTATGGCGAGATGCGCACCGGCGTAATCGCAAAGAAAATGGGGATGACCCGCATATTTCAGGACGATGGGCGCCATGTGCCTGTCACTGTCCTGCACGTCGATAGTTGTCAGGTTGTCGCGCAGCGCACCACGGAAAAGGATGGCTATGTCGCCGTTCAGCTCGGTGCCGGTGCCGCCAAGACCAAGAATGTCGCCAAGCCGCAGCGCGGGGCTTTCGCCAAGGCGGAAGTTGAGCCCAAGGCGCGGCTCGTCGAATTCCGCGTGTCGGATGATGCGCTGGTCGATGTCGGAGCGGAAATCACCGCCGATCATTTTGTTGCCGGGCAACTGGTGGATGTTGCCGGCCACACACAGGGCAAGGGCTTTGCCGGAGCGATGAAGCGCTGGAACTTTGGCGGTCTGCGTGCAACGCACGGTGTGTCGATCTCGCACCGCTCACACGGTTCGACCGGTAATCGTCAGGACCCGGGCAAAACCTTCAAGAACAAGAAGATGGCGGGCCATATGGGCGATCGCCAGCGCACCCAGCAGAATCTGGAGGTTGTCTCCACTGATGTGGCGCGCGGGCTGATCTTCGTGAAGGGTTCGGTGCCCGGGGCCAAAGGCACCTGGCTGACGGTCAAAGACGCGGTCAAGGTCGCGCGGCACGTCGATGCGCCATACCCGGCGGCGATCAAATCGACGACAGCGCCGGTAACGGATGTGCTCGAAGATGTGGCCCCCGTAATTGAAGCGGACGTCGCGGCACCCGCCCCCGAAGCAATCGAAAACAGCGAGGGCTAATATCCATGAAACTCAAGGTTCAAACCCTCGACGCTAAAGGCAAGGGCGACATCGATCTGAATGACGATGTGTTCGGCCTGGAGCCCAAGGCGGATATTCTCCACCGCGTCATCACATGGCAGCTTGAGAAGCGTCGGGGCACGGCCCGCGCCGCGCGCGAGCGCTCAGATGTGGCGCGCACGGGCAAGAAATTTGGTCGTCAGAAGGGCGGCGGTACAGCACGTCATGGTGATCGGCGCGCGCCGATCTTTGTCGGCGGTGGTAAAGCCCATGGTCCGCGCGTGCGCGATTTCAACCCGAGCCTCAACAAGAAGGTGCGCGCGCTGGGCCTGAAAATGGCGTTGTCGTCGAAAGCCAAGGCGGGTCAGCTCGTCGTGATGGAAGACCTCGCGGTCAAGGAAGGCAAGACCAAGTCGCTTGCGGCTTCGCTTGAAAAGCTGGGCTTCGGCAAGACCGCGCTGGTGATTGATGGGGATATGGTTGAAGCGAGCTTTGCGCGCGCGGCAGCCAATCTGCACCACATCAATGCGCTCCCCGCCGTTGGTGCGAACGTCTATGACATTCTGAAACATGAAACGCTGGTGCTCACGCGCGCAGGCGTCGAGAAACTGGAGGCGCGCTTCAATGGCTAAGGCAACTGTCGATGTGAAGCATTATGACGTGGTGCTCGCGCCGCACATCACCGAGAAAGCGACGATGATGTCGGAGCAGAATGCGGTGGTGTTCAAGGTCGCGAACGACGCGACCAAGCCGCAGATCAAGGCGGCGGTGGAAGCGCTGTTCAGTGTCAAGGTGACGGCGGTCAACACCATCGTTACCAAGGGCAAGACCAAGCGCTGGAAGGGCAAGCCCTACACGCGCTCCGATTTCAAGAAAGCGATCGTGACGCTGGCGGAAGGCCAGTCGATCGACGTGACGAGCGGGATCTAACCGATGGCACTCAAACATTATAACCCGACCAGCCCGGCGCGCCGTGGTCTTATTCTGGTTGACAAGTCGCACCTGCACAAGGGTGGCCCGGTCAAGGCTTTGACCGAAGGCAAGCGCAAGACCGGTGGCCGCAACAACAAGGGGCATGTGACCTCGCGTGGGATCGCAGGAGGTCACAAGCAGCGCTACCGGATCATCGATTTCAAGCGCCGCAAATGGGATATGGACGCCACGGTTGAGCGGCTTGAATATGATCCCAACCGCACCGCGTTCATCGCGCTCATCAAATATGAAGACGGCGACGTGGCCTATATCATCGCGCCGCAGCGGCTTGCTGTGGGTGACAAAGTGGTTGCGGGCAAGAAAACCGACGTGAAACCCGGTAACGCGATGGAACTGGCGCAGGTTCCGGTTGGCACCATCGTTCATAATGTCGAGATGAAGCCCGGCAAGGGTGGGCAGATCGCACGGTCGGCGGGCACTTATGTGCAGGTCGTGGGCCGTGACAAGGGCATGGTGATGGTGCGCCTTAATTCAGGCGAGCAACGCTATATCCGCTCGGACTGCATGGCGACGGTGGGCGCGGTCTCCAACCCCGATAACGCCAATACCAACCTTGCCAAAGCGGGGCGCAACCGCTGGCTGGGCAAGCGTCCGCTCACGCGCGGTGTCGCAAAGAACCCGGTCGATCACCCGCACGGCGGTGGTGAAGGCCGCACCTCGGGCGGTCGCCATCCAGTGACCCCGTGGGGCAAGCCGACCAAGGGTGCCCGCACGCGCCACAACAAATCCACCGATGGCATGATTATCCGTTCACGCCACGCGAAGAAGAAGAGGTAAGTCATGGCCCGCTCCGTCTGGAAAGGTCCGTTTGTTGACCTGCACCTGCTGAAAAAGGCCGAGGCCGCGCAGGATGCGAATAACCGCTCCCCGATCAAGACCTGGTCGCGCCGCTCTACCATTTTGCCCCAGTTCGTCGGGCTGACCTTCAATGTCTACAACGGCAAGAGGTTCATCCCCGTCAGTGTGAACGAGGACATGGTTGGCATGAAGTTGGGTGAATTTGCGCCCACGCGCTACTTCCCCGGCCATGCCGCAGACAAGAAGGGCAAGCGCTAATGTCTAAACCAGCAGCTCCCCGCCGCGTGGCGGACAATGAAGCGCTCGCCGTGGGTTCGCAGATTCGCGGCTCGGCGCAGAAGCTCAATCTGGTGGCGGCGCTGATCCGCAACAAGAAGGCGGGCGACGCGCTCAACATTCTGCAATTCTCGAAGAAGGCGATGGCGGTGGACGTGCGCAAGGTGCTCGCTTCTGCCATCGCGAATGCCGAGAATAATCATAATCTCGATGTCGATGCGCTGGTCGTGAGCGAAGCGAGCGTGGGCAAATCGATTTCGATGAAGCGCTTTGCTACCCGCGCACGGGGTCGCTCCAGCCGCATTGTCAAGCCATTCAGCCGCATCCGCGTGGTGGTGCGCCAGGTTGAGGAAGAAGCATAATGGGTCAGAAATCCAATCCTGTTGGCCTGCGCCTCCAGATCAACCGCACCTGGGACAGCCGCTGGTTTGCCGAAGGGCATGACTATGGCAAGCTGCTGATGGAAGACATCAAGCTGCGCAAATATATCCTCGATACGCTGCCACAAGCCGCGATCTCGAAGGTGGTGATCGAGCGACCGGCAAAGAATTGCCGGATCAACATCTATGCTGCGCGCCCCGGCGTCATCATTGGCAAGAAGGGCGCGGACATCGAGAAACTGCGCAAGAAGCTGACGTCGCTGACCGGTTCTGATGTGTCGCTCAACATTGTAGAAATCCGTAAGCCCGAGATCGACGCCAAGCTTGTGGCGCAGGGGATTGCCGATCAGCTTGAACGCCGGATTGCGTTCCGCCGCGCCATGAAGCGTGCGGTGCAGTCGGCGCTCCGCTTGGGTGCCGAAGGCATCAAGATCACCTGTGGAGGCCGTTTGGGTGGCGCAGAAATCGCGCGCACCGAATGGTATCGCGAGGGCCGGGTGCCGCTGCACACGCTGCGCGCCAATGTCGATTATGCCGAGGCCTCGGCGCACACCGCCTATGGCGTCTGCGGCATCAAGGTGTGGATTTTCAAAGGCGAAATTCTGGGTCATGACCCGCTTGCGCAAGACCGGCTGATGGTCGAGGCGCAGACTTCAGGCGTGCGTCCGGCACGCGATGATCGTCGCTGAGAGGGATAGACAATGCTGCAACCAAAACGCACCAAATTCCGCAAGGCGCACAAGGGCCGCATCCATGGCAACGCCAAGGGCGGCTCGGACCTGAACTTTGGCTCCTATGGGCTGAAGGCCATGGAGCCGGACCGGATTACCGCGCGCCAGATTGAGGCTGCGCGCCGCGCGATCACCCGCCACATCCGCCGTCAAGGGCGCTTGTGGATCCGCGTGTTCCCTGATGTGCCGGTGTCTAAAAAACCTGCCGAAGTCCGTATGGGTAAGGGTAAAGGCTCGCCCGAATTCTGGGCTGCGCGCGTCAAGCCAGGCCGCATTCTGTTCGAGCTGGATGGTGTTCCCGGCCCCGTTGCGGCTGTTGCGTTCAGCCGCGCGATGGAAAAGCTGCCGATCAAAACCAAAGTTGTCGCCCGTCTGGGTGATACTTCGCACCTGGGAGCGGTCTGATGACAAAGTTTGCAGACATTAAGGTCAAGACCGACGATCAGCTCGTTGCGCAGCTCGGCGAGCTGAAGCGCGAAGCGTTCAACCTGCGCTTTCAGGCGGCGACCAGCCAGCTTGAAAAGCCCGCGCGGGTGAAAGAAGTGCGCCGCGACATCGCGCGTATCAAAACCCTGCAATCGGAACGCGCCCGCGCGTCCGATACGAATTAAGGAGGCCCGCCAGATGCCCAAGCGCGTTCTGACCGGAACCGTGGTCTCGGACAAGACCGACAAGACGGTGGTGGTGCTCGTCGAGCGGAAGGTGAAGCACCCGCTCTATGGCAAGATTATCCGCCGCTCGAAGAAATATCATGCCCATGACGAGGCGAACGTCTACAAGGCGGGCGAGGTGGTACGCATCGAGGAGTGCGCGCCAATCTCGAAGCTGAAGTCTTGGCGCGTGCTCGACAAGCTGGGTGGCGTGGCACTGGCCGATCAACCCGAAACGGTGGAGGCCTAACATGATTCAGATGCAATCCAACCTCGATGTCGCCGACAATTCGGGTGCCAAGCGCGTCCAGTGCATCAAGGTGCTCGGTGGCTCGAAGCGTCGCTTTGCCGGCGTGGGTGATGTGATCGTCGTCTCGATCAAGGAAGCCCAGCCGCGCGGCAAGGTGAAGAAGGGTGACGTGCACCGTGCCGTCATCGTGCGCACCGCCAAGGACATCCACCGTCCCGATGGGTCGACCATCCGGTTCGACACCAACGCCGCCGTGCTGGTGAACAAGAATGAAGAGCCGATCGGCACCCGTATTTTCGGGCCGGTCTGCCGTGAATTGCGCGCGAAGAACTATATGAAGATCATCTCGCTCGCGCCGGAGGTGTTGTAATGGCAGCGAAGATTAAAAAAGGTGACAGCGTTGTCGTCCTGTCCGGCAAGGACAAGGGCAAGCACGGCACCGTCACGCTCTCGATGCCCAAAGAGGGCAAGGTTGTGGTTGCGGGCGTCAACATCATGACACGCCACCGCAAGCCGAGCCAGGCGAACCCGCAGGGCGGCCTCGAAAAGGTGGAAGCGCCGCTGCATGTCTCGAAGGTCGCGATCGAAGACCCCAAGACGGGCAAGCCCACGCGCGTGCGCTTTGAGGTCAAAGATGGCAAGAAGGTCCGTGTGGCCGTGAAGTCAGGGGAGCTGGTCAATGGCTGAGCAAACTTACAAGGCCCGGATGCAGAAGATTTACGAGGACAAGATTGTCCCCGCAATGACCGAGAAGTTCGGCTACAAAAACCCGATGCAGGTGCCCAAGCTCGACAAGATCGTGCTCAACATGGGCGTTGGCGAGGCGACGCAGGACAAGAAAAAGGTCGATATCGCGGTTGCGGAAATGGAGCTGATCGCAGGTCAGAAGCCGGTCGTCGCCAAGGCGAAGAAATCAGTCGCGCAGTTCAAGCTGCGTGAAGGTATGCCGATCGGCTGCAAGGTGACGCTGCGCAAGGAACGCATGTATGAGTTTCTTGACCGCTTCATCACCATCGCGCTGCCACGCGTGCGCGACTTTCGCGGGCTGAACCCGAAGAGCTTTGACGGGCGCGGCAATTATGCGTGCGGTATCAAGGAGCAGTTGATTTTCCCAGAAATCAGCTACGACAAGATCGAGAAAATCCGGGGGATGGACGTGATCGTCACGACCACGGCCAACACCGATGACGAAGCGCGCGAGCTGCTGCGTCTGTTCGGTTTCCCCTTCCCGCAAGATGCTGCGGCAGCGAACTGAGAAAGGAAGAACTTAAGTCATGGCGAAACTGAGTTCGATCAACAAAAATGAGCGGCGCAAGAAGCTCGTGGCGAAACATGCCGCGAAATACGCAAAGCTCAAAGCAATTGCGAATGATGAGTCGAAAGATGAAGGCGAGCGCCTCATCGCGCGCCTCAAAATGGCGGAAGTGCCACGCAACGGCAACCCGACCCGTGTGCGCAACCGCTGCGAGATTACCGGGCGTCCGCGCGCTTATTATCGCAAATTCCGGCTGTGTCGTGTGCAGTTGCGGGAACTGGCCAACAAGGGCCTGATCCCTGGCGTCACCAAGTCGAGCTGGTAAGGGATTAAGATATGGCAATGAGTGATCCTTTGGGTGATATGCTCACCCGCATCCGCAACGGCCAGCAGGCCAAGATGGATAGCGTCGTGTCGCCGAAATCGACACTGCGCATCCGCGTGCTCGATGTTTTGCAGCGTGACGGTTATATCCGGGGCTACACCTCGGAAGATGTTGCGGGACATGATGGGCTGCGCATCGAGCTGAAGTATTTTGAAGGCCAGCCGGCGATCAAGCATGTAGCGCGTGTCTCGAAACCAGGCCGCCGGGTCTATTCGGGCAGCAAGGAATTGCCGCGCATTCGTAATGGCCTTGGCATCACGATCGTGTCGACCCCGCGCGGTGTACTTTCGGATGCTGAAGCGCGCGACGCCAATGTCGGCGGCGAAGTCTTGGCGGAGGTATTCTGATGAGCCGCACCGGTAAAAAACCGATCGCCATTCCAGCAGGCGTGACCGCGTCGCTCGACGGTGGCATTGTATCGATCAAAGGGCCCAAGGGTGAGCTGTCGCTGCCGCAGGCTGCGGAAGTGGCTTATGCGCTCGATGAGGGTCAGCTCAAAGTGACACCCTCGAACGAGACCAAGCGCGCCCGCGCGTTCTGGGGGATGCAGCGCACGCTGATCCAGAACCTTGTGACCGGTGTGACAGAGGGCTTCTCCAAGACGCTCGAAATCACCGGCGTCGGCTATCGTGCCAACAGCCAGGGCAAGACGCTGAAGTTGCAGCTCGGCTATTCGCACGATGTCGATTTCGCGATCCCCGAGGGCATCACGATTAAGACGCCCGACCAGACCACGGTCGAAATCAGCGGGATTGATCGGCAGTTGGTCGGTCAGGTTGCTGCAGAAATCCGGCGTTGGAGAAAACCTGAGCCATATAAAGGCAAGGGTATCAAATATCGCGGCGAGTTCATCTTCCGCAAAGAGGGTAAGAAGAAATAATGGCAAAACTCTCCCCCTTCGAAAAGCGCCGCCAGCGCGTGCGCACCAAACTCATCGCGCATGGTGGTGGCAAGCCGCGCCTTTCCATCCACCGCTCGGGCCAGCATATCTATGCGCAGGTGATCGACGACGCTGCGGGCAAGACCGTGTGCGCCGCCTCCTCGCTCGAGAAGGACGTGCGCAGCGCATCAGGCGCGAATGTTGCAGCCGCCACGGTTGTGGGCAAGGCCGTTGCCGAGCGCGCCAGGGCGGCGGGCGTGTCCAGGGTCGTATTCGATCGTGGCGGATTCATTTTTCATGGCCGGGTGAAAGCGCTGGCAGATGCCGCGCGCGAAGCCGGGCTGGAGTTTTAAGATATGTCTGACGAAGCAGAAATTCAGGTTGTAGGCGCCGAAGCCGCCCCCGAAGGTGAGCATCAGGGGCAGCGGCGCGGACGTGGCCGCGGCAATCGTGAGGGTGGCCGTGGTGGCCGTGACAACAATCGCGGACGTCGTGATCGCAAGGCGGATGGTGAAGAGGGCGGCGAGGAGTTCATCGAGAAGCTCGTCCATATCAACCGTGTGTCGAAAACCGTGAAGGGTGGCAAACGCTTTGGCTTTGCGGCGCTCGTCGTGGTGGGCGATGGCAAGGGCCGCGCCGGGTTCGGCCATGGCAAGGCACGCGAAGTGCCCGAGGCAATTTCGAAGGCGACCGCTGCCGCAAAACGCGCGATGGTGCGCGTTCCTTTGAAAGAAGGCCGCACGCTGCATCATGATGGCAATGGCCATTTCGGCGCCGGCCGGGTGAGCTTGCGCACTGCGCCGCAGGGCACGGGCATCATCGCCGGTGGCCCGATGCGCGCCGTGTTCGAATCCCTAGGCGTTGCCGATGTGGTGACCAAATCGGTCGGCACCTCGAACCCCTATAACATGATCCGCGCGACCTTCGCGGCCTTGACCGAGCAGACCAGCCCGAAATCGGTGGCGCAGCGGCGCGGCAAGAAGGTTGCCGAGCTGCTCCGTCGTGGTGGCGCGCATGATGTGCAGGCCGAAGCCGATGCAGCAGCGGTTGTGGAGTAAGCAGAATGGCCAAAGTAACGAGACAGCGCATTAAAATCAAGCAGACCGGCTCGCCGATCCGCCGCACCAAAGACCAGCGCGCCACGCTGGTGGGCCTTGGCTTGAACAAGCTGCACAAGGTCAGCGAGCTTGAAGACAGCCCCGAAGTGCAGGGCATGATCCGCAAGGTCAAACATATGGTCGCGATCGTCGACTGACCAATCATCAACAGCGCGTAACAAGGGAAACCGAGTGCAATGAAACTGAACGAAATCAACGACAATGAGGGCGCCCGCCACCGGCGCATCCGCGTGGGCCGAGGCATCGGCTCGGGCAAGGGCAAGACTTCGGGCCGTGGCCAGAAGGGCCAGACCAGCCGCTCGGGTGTCAGCATCAACGGCTTTGAAGGCGGCCAGATGCCGCTCCACATGCGGCTGCCGAAGCGCGGCTTCAACAACATCTTCGCCAAGGATTATGCCGAGGTCAATCTGGGCGCGATCCAGAAGCTCGTCGATGCCAAGGCACTCGATGCCAAGGCTGTCATCGATCATGCGGCCCTCAAGGCGGCGGGCGTCGCGCGCGGCGGCAAGGATGGCGTGCGCGTGCTCGGCAAGGGTGAATTCTCCGCCAAGCTCAATTTCGTTGTTGCGGGCGTATCGGCTGGCGCCAAGGCCGCTATCGAGAAAGCGGGCGGGTCGGTTGAGGTGATCGCGGTTGTTCCGGCTGCCGAAAAGGCTGCGGCCAAGAAGGGAAAGACCCCCGCTGCGAAAAAAGCGGGTAAGTAATCCGCCGCCCCCTTAGACATTTGCGTGCGCGCCCCTATATGGATGTTTTGCTGCGGCGTCCGCGTCGTCACCTTATGAAGAGGGTTTGAGGAACAGCTATGGCTACGCAAGCCGAACAAATGGCCGCCGGACTGACGATGAGCAATTTTGCGCAGGCAACCGATTTGCAGAAGCGAATCTGGTTTACGCTGGGCGCGCTGATTATCTTTCGCCTGTTATCTTATGTCCCGCTGCCCGGTATCGATCCGATTGCGATGGCGGATGTGTTCCAGCGCAACCAGGGCGGCGTGCTCGACCTGTTCAACAGCTTTTCGGGCGGTGCGCTCCAGCGGATGAGCATCATCGCGGTGGGGGTGATGCCCTATATCACCGCGTCGATCGTCGTGCAGCTGTCCACATCCTTGTCCCCCTCGATGAATACCCTCAAGAAAGAAGGCGAGTCGGGCCGCAAGAAACTCAACCAATATACCCGCTATCTGACCGTATTGCTGACTGCGATTTACGGCTTCAGCGTAGCGAGTGCGCTCCTCGCCTCGCATACTGCTACAGGCCAGTCGGTCGCATATCAGGGCGGCATTCTTTTCTATATCTCAACGATTACGGCGCTGGTCGGTGGCACCATGTTCCTGATGTGGCTGGGTGAACAGATCACCAGTCGCGGCATCGGCAATGGCATCTCACTCATCATCATGGCGGGGATCGTGTCACAGCTTCCGGGAACGCTCGGCACCATGTTTGAGAGTGTGCGCACCGGATCGGGGCAGTATTCGGCGCTTTCGGTCATTTTTATATCTATTCTGGCGATCGTACTGATAGCGTTCATCTGCTTCATGGAGCAGGCGCAGCGCCGTCTTCTCATCCAGTATCCCAAGCGCCAGACGATGCGCGGCGTGCAGCAGGAAAAGAGCTTCCTGCCCCTCAAGATCAACACGGCCAACGTCATCCCGCCGATTTTCGCCTCGTCGCTGCTGGCCTTTCCGATCACCTTGCTCGGCTGGTTTGGCAAATCGGCGACCGGAGAAAACAAGGCGAGCGACATCATCCTGACTATCGTCAACCTGATGCAGCCTGGCGCGTGGCTCCATGCGCTGCTCTATGCGCTGCTCATCATCTTTTTCTGTTTCTTCTATTCGGCCATCACCTTCAACCCGGAAGAAACCGCCGACAACTTGAAGCGCCATGGCGGCTTCATCCCCGGCATCCGTCCCGGCAAGAACACGGCGGATTATCTCGATTATGTGCTTGTGCGAATTACCGTGATTGGCGCGGCCTATCTCACGCTGATCTGTCTCGTGCCCGAGATTCTGCTGGGCGAAGGGTATAGTTCGTTGCGCAGACTGGGCGGCACGGGCCTTTTGATCGTGGTCAATGTCACGATCGACACGGTGACCCAAATCCAGGGCCATCTGCTCGCGCATCAATATGGCGATCTGCTCAAGAAGGCGAAGCTCAAGGGCGGTCGTCTGCGCTGAGTGAAGGCGCAAGAAGAAGGAGGGGGATATGAATATCATCCTGCTGGGGCCGCCAGGCGCGGGCAAGGGCACACAGGCCGAGCGGCTGGTGGCCGAGCGCGGCATGGTCCAGCTTTCCACCGGCGACATGCTGCGCGCAGCTGTGGCGGCGGGCACCCCGACGGGACTGAAGGCCAAAACGGTGATGGAAGCAGGCGAACTGGTCTCGGATGAGATTGTATCGGGGATTATCGGCGAGAAGCTGGACATGTTGAGCGCAGATACCGGCGTCATTTTTGATGGCTACCCGCGCACGGCAGCCCAGGCGGATGCACTCGATACCCTTTTGGCCGCGCGCCGCCGCACGCTCGATCATGTCATCGAACTGGTGGTGGACGAGGATGCGCTGGTCGAGCGCATTACCGGCCGTTTCACCTGCGCCAAATGCGGTGCGGGCTATCATGTCCGCTTCAAGCCGACCCAAGTTGCGGGCGTGTGCGATGCCTGTGGTGCCACCGAATTCAAGCGCCGCCCGGATGATAATGAAGCAACCGTGCGCACGCGCATGGCCGAATATCGTGCCAAGACCGCGCCGATCCTGCCCATCTATGAAGCGCGTGGCCTGGTGAGCAAGATCGACGGCATGGCGGATATGGATGTGGTGGCGGGTGAGATCAGCGCGATACTGGCACGTTGATCCCAACTTGACACTCTCGTTTCAACACGCTAGTCAGCGCCACTTCCGATCATAGCTTTATCCGACTCGCGCAATTTAGTGCCTGTCTTATTCTGTTAAGCGCGGAAATAGCGTAGAGATAGGGTTAGGCTTCGGTCGCCCTGTGGAGCATGGAGAAGAATAAGTGGCACGTATCGCCGGGGTCAACATCCCCACCAACAAGCGCGTAATTATCGCGCTCCAATATATTCACGGCATTGGCCCCGCCAAGGCGCGTGAAATCACGACCAAGTTGAACATTGCGGACAGCCGCCGCGTGCAGGATTTGTCGGATCAGGAGGTTTTGCAGATTCGCGAAACCATCGACGCAGGTTATACCGTGGAAGGTGATCTGCGCCGCGAAAATTCGATGAACATCAAGCGGCTGCTCGATCTGGCCTGCTATCGCGGTCTACGTCATCGTAAAGGTCTGCCGGTTCGCGGCCAGCGCACGCACACCAACGCGCGCACCCGCAAGGGCAAGGCCAAGCCGATCGCCGGCAAGAAAAAATAACCGCTCGATTTAGCGAAAGAGATCTCATATGGCTCGTGAACCAAGTCGCCTGAAACGGCGCGAACGCAAGAACATCACCAATGGCGTGGCGCATGTCAACGCCAGCTTCAACAATACGATGGTCACCATCACCGATATTCAGGGCAACGCGATCAGCTGGTCGTCGGCTGGCCTGATGGGCTTCAAGGGCAGCCGTAAATCGACCCCTTATGCTGCACAGATGGCGGCTGAAGATGCCGGGCGCAAGGCCGCCGAACATGGTGTGCGCACGTTAGAGGTTGAAGTGAAAGGCCCGGGTTCGGGCCGCGAATCAGCGCTCAGGGCGTTGCAGGCCGTGGGCTTCAACATCACGTCGATCCGCGATGTGACGTCGGTTCCGCATAACGGTGTGCGGCCATCAAAGCGTCGGCGCGTCTAGATGCAGTAGTCGGGAGCAGCGCTCCGGCAAGAATTTCAAGGTGCGGTGCGGACGCGTACCCACCCAACCCCAAGGGGAACAACGTGGCGATCAACACAAAAAACTGGCAAGAACTCAAAAAACCTCAAGCGATCGAGCGACGCACTACCAGCGATCCGCAGCGCAAATCAGTCTTTGTCGCTGAGCCGCTGGAGCGGGGTTTTGGTCTGACGCTGGGCAATGCACTGCGACGGGTTCTGCTCTCCACGCTGCAAGGTGCGGCGATTACCTCGATCAAGATCGAGAATGTTCTGCATGAATTTTCATCGCTTGCCGGGGTACGCGAAGACGTGACCGACATCGTGCTCAACATCAAGCAGGTTGCCCTGAAGATGCAGGGCGAAGGCGCGCGCCGCCTTCAGCTCTCCGCAACCGGCCCGGTGACAGTAACAGCAGGAATGATCGCGGTGTCGGGAGACTCTGAAATCATGAACCCCGATCATGTCATCTGCCATCTCGATCAGGGTGCGGTGCTCAACATGGAACTGACGGCGGACACCGGCAAGGGCTATGTTCCGGCGGCTGCCAACCGTCCGGCGGATGCGCCGATTGGCCTGATTCCGGTCGATGCGCTTTATTCGCCCGTGCGTCAGGTCGCCTATAAGGTTGAAAACAGCCGCGTGGGTCAGGAACTGGATTATGACCGGCTGGTGCTGACCGTGGAGACGGATGGCACCGTGACCCCGGAAGATGCGGTCGCCTATGCCGCACGCATTTTGCAGGATCAACTCCAGCTTTTCGTCCATTTCGACGACGCGCTGGTCGCCCCTTCTGCCCCGATCGGCATTGCGGTGCCGTCTACCGCCGAAGTCAGCTATGGCGATACCAGCCAGCTCAACCGCTACCTCTTGAAGAAGGTGGACGAGCTGGAGCTTTCCGTCCGCTCGGCCAACTGTCTCAAGAACGACAATATCATCTATATTGGCGATCTTGTGGGCAAGACCGAGGCGGAAATGCTGCGCACGCCGAATTTTGGGCGCAAGTCGCTCAATGAAATCAAGGAAGTGCTCTCGTCGATGGGGCTACGGCTCGGGATGGACATCCCCGGCTGGCCACCCGAAAATATCGAGGACATGGCCAAGAAGTTCGAAGCTGAATTGATGGGGTGAGCGCGTCGCGCATCCGACAGGCATAATGGTGGTGGCCTGATCCCAACACCGCCTGATCCGGGGTACCTTGCACGGCCCTTGAACGAACGAAAAGGACTTGAAATATGCGCCATCGTGTAGGCCACCGCAAACTCTCCCGTACCTCGACTCACCGCACCGCCATGTTCCGGAATATGGCGGCGGCGCTCATCAAGCATGAGCAGATCAAGACGACTTTGCCCAAGGCGAAGGAGCTGCGGCCTTATGTCGAGAAGCTCATCACGCTGGCCAAGCATGGCGGCCTCTCCAACCGCCGCCTCGCGCACGCGCGCTTGCTCGATGATGCGCAACTGGTGAAGCTGTTTGATGTGCTGGCTGCGCGCTATGCAGACCGCAATGGTGGTTATACCCGCGTTGTGAAGGCGGGCATCCGTGCCTCGGATGCAGTGCAGATGGCAATCATCGAATTTGTTGATCGTGATGTCTCCGCCAAAGGCCAGGATTCGGGGCCGGTGCAGGATATGGCTGAAGCGGCGTAATCGCCTTCAATCGCAACATATTGTAAAATCATTCGTCCATTTAGATTCTGACATGCCGTTCAGTTTTGTGTCAGGCGAAAAGCGTTATACAGACCCCAACGACATCATGGGGGTGTTGCGCACGAAGGATTGTTGCGATGACCATTATACGAAATCTGACGCTGGGGGCAGCGGCGCTCGCGATGGTTGCAGGATCAGCCGCGCCCGCATCTGCTGATTGGGGCGGCGGCTGGGGCGGTGGCTGGGGTTATGATCGCCATGAAGATGGCGAGCAGGCAGGGGCTATCATTGCAGGGCTGCTGGGAATCGGACTGATTGCCGCAATTGCTTCTTCCGGCCATCATCATCAGAATGACCAGACGATCGCGGCACCGCCTCCCCCGCCTGTTGCGCCGGGCGGCAGCGCATATGCGCCGGGCCAGCCGGCCCCGCAAAATTACGGCCCGCAGAATTATGCGCCGGGTCAGAGCACACCACAGAATTATGGCCCGACAGCGCAGCAGGGCAATATCCTGACAGAAGATAATGCTGTTAATGCCTGCGCCAGTGCCGCCGAGCAGCAAGGCGGACAATTCGCCAGTGTGCGCGAAATCCGAGATGTCCATGCGCAGGCGAATGGCTGGGATGTGAAAGGCAGCATCCAGCAGCGCTACTCCTACCGTGATGCGGGCATCACCAACAGCTTCAAATGTCAGGTGCGCTATGGGGCTGTCCAGTGGGTGCATATCAACAATCAGGGCGCAACACTCAAGTGATTGCGGCGGGGCGAGTCCCCGCTTATAATTCTTGCACTCAAGGAGTTTTATCATGGTAAGACTGAGCGGAAAAATCGCGTTGTTTGGCGCAGCGGCGCTGGCGGGCCTCTCCCCGGTGCTGGCGCAATATTATCCAGGTACGCCAGGCTATCCCGCCAATGGCCAGCCCGGTTATCCCAATGCGCAATATCCGCAGGGCCAGTATCCGCAGGGCCAGTATCCGCAGGGCCAGTATCCCGGCTATCCCAATCAGGGCTATCCGCAGCAGAATGGCAATTACCCGCCGGATCAGCAGAACGCTGTCAATATTTGTGAGCAGGCGGCGATGCAGGAAGCCTCGCGCTATGGTCAAGTGCAGATTGGTCAGATCGGCGATATTGACCATACGGGTGGCGGGTTCAAGATTCAGGGTGGCATTTCGGTCAATTATGGCGACCGCAACCCCAATGGCTGGCAGGGTCGTGGCTATGGCAATCAGTGGTACCAGAATCAGGGCCAATGGAATCAGGGCCAATGGAACCAGAATCAGGGTGATTGGCGCAACCGCCAGTTTGTCCGCACCGGCAGCTTCAAGTGCAAGGTGCAATATGGCCGGGTAACGCAGCTCAAGCTCAAGGGCATCGGCTACTGATTTTGCGTGACTGACTGGACAGGATGCGGGGGTGGCATTATCGCCCCCGCATGACGCTCCAGCCCACAGATTCAATTCTCATCATCGATTTCGGCAGCCAGGTCACGCAACTGATTGCGCGGCGGGTGCGCGAGGCCGGGGTCTATTCCGAAATTGCGCCGTTCAACGCTGCCGAAGCCGTGTTCGCGCGGATGAGCCCCAAGGGTGTGATCTTCTCGGGCGGGCCGCAATCGGTGACGACTGAAGGCTCACCGCGTGCGCCACAGGTGGTGTTCGACTCGGGCGTACCCATCCTCGCGATCTGCTACGGCCAGCAGACGCTGAGCGTGCAGCTCGGCGGCGCCGTTGAAGGTGGCCATGCGGCCGAATTTGGCCGCGCTGATGTTGAGATTCTCAAATCCAGCCCGTTGCTGGAAGGGTTGTGGGAGGTCGGGCAGCGCTACCCGGTCTGGATGAGCCATGGTGATCGGGTAACGCGCGCGCCGGAAGGCTTTGAGGTGATCGGCACCTCGCCCAACGCGCCCTGCGCGCTGATGGTCAAGGAGGCCAGGCGCTATTACACCACCATGTTCCACCCGGAGGTGACGCACACGCCCGACGGAGCACGGTTGCTGGCCAATTTTGTCCACAAGATTTGCGGGTGCGCGGGCGACTGGACAATGGCGCATTTCCGGAGCACGAAAATCGCCGACATCCGCGCGCAGGTGGGGCAGGGCCGGGTGATTTGCGGCCTCTCGGGCGGGGTGGATTCGGCGGTGGCGGCGGTGCTGATCCATGAAGCGATTGGCGATCAGCTCACCTGCGTATTCGTCGATCATGGCCTGCTGCGCCTGGGCGAGCGGCGCCAAGTGGAAGCGCTATTCCGCGAGCATTATCATATCAAGCTGGTGGTGGTGGATGCGGAAAGCCGCTTCATGGCGGGGCTGGCGGGCGTTACCGACCCCGAGAAGAAGCGCAAATTCATCGGCGGCGAATTCATCACCGTGTTTGAGGAGGAGGCGCGCAAGATTGGCGGCGCCGACTTCCTTGCGCAGGGCACGCTCTATCCGGACGTGATCGAGTCGGTCAGCTTCACCGGCGGACCGTCAGTCACGATCAAGTCGCACCATAATGTCGGCGGGCTTCCGGAGCGCATGAACATGAAGCTGGTTGAGCCGCTCAGGGAATTGTTCAAGGATGAGGTGCGCGCACTCGGGCGTGAGCTTGGCCTGCCCGATGTGTTCGTGGGCCGCCACCCGTTCCCCGGCCCTGGCCTCGCCATCCGCATCCCCGGCGAGGTCACCAAGGAACGCTGCGATGTACTGCGCGCAGCGGACGCGGTTTACTTGCAGGAAATCCGCAACGCCGGGCTGTATGATGACATCTGGCAGGCATTTGCGGTGCTGCTGCCGGTGCGCACCGTCGGCGTGATGGGTGACGGGCGTACCTATGATTGCGTGTGCGCGTTGCGGGCGGTGACATCCACCGATGGCATGACCGCCGACATCTACCCGTTCGAAAGCGCTTTCTTGAGCAAGGTTGCGACGCGGATCGTGAACGAGGTCAAGGGCATCAACCGGGTGGTCTACGACTATACCAGCAAGCCACCGGGGACGATCGAGTGGGAGTGAGTGCGTTCATCGAATGCGCCTGAGCCGCTTCGCCGGGTTGAGCAGCGCGCTGCACGCGTTTATGTGCTCTGATGACAGTAGCATTTTATGAAGAAGGCCATACCATGATAATGCACGCAGAGCGGGAGATTCCCAACAATGCCCCTCTTATTGCAGGCGTGGAGCTGGGGGGTACCAAAGGAGTTGCGCTTGTTGCGCGCGGCCAGACGATTCTTGCGCGCGAGCGTGTGCCGACCACAAACCCCAATGAAACGCTCGGGACACTCTCCAACTGGCTGCGAGCGCATCATGCCGAGAGCCCGTTTGCCGCGCTTGGCATAGCCACGTTCGGCCCGGTCGGACTTGACCGAGCGCATCCCGATTATGGCCATATCACGCGGACACCCAAGCCCGGCTGGACTCAAGCAGATGTGCGCGGGACATTCACCCGATGGTTTGACGGGCCTGTCGGGTTCGATACAGATGTAAACGGGGCCGCGCTCGCCGAAGGTCGCTGGGGCGCGGCCGTGGGAAGCAGTAGCCATATATACCTCACAATAGGCACCGGCATTGGCGGCGGATTGGTGGTCAATGGCGCGCCAGTGCATGGTTTTGTTCATCCGGAGATGGGCCATGTACGGGTGCGGCGTGTGCCCGGCGA
>JAGWQR010000253.1 GCA_028869975.1 Alphaproteobacteria bacterium
ACCACGACGATGGGTTTGAGGCCCAGCGCCAGCGCCTTGCCGGTGACGAACTTGGTCTGCGGCATAGCCCCTTCCGAGGCATCGACAAGCAGGATCACGCCATCGACCATGCTTAAAATTCGCTCGACCTCGCCACCGAAATCGGCATGGCCCGGCGTGTCGACGATGTTGATTCGGGTGCCTTCCCAATCGACACTCGTGCACTTTGCGAGAATGGTGATCCCGCGCTCTTTCTCAAGATCGTTTGAATCCATCGCGCGCTCTTCCACACGCTGATTGTCGCGGAACGTACCGGATTGGCGGAAAAGCTGGTCCACCAGCGTGGTTTTGCCATGGTCAACATGGGCGATGATCGCGATATTGCGCAGCGCAGTCATAACGTCTCGAATGTGCGGGGTTGAAGTCGCGCGTCCCTAGCGCAATTTGTGCGTTGCGGCAAGGGTAGCACTATTTATAGAAATCCTGCACAAAGTCCCAGGCTTCCTTGGCATTTTCAACGAAGCGGAGCAGGTCAAGGTCTTCATGCGCGATCACGCCTTCGTCGGCGAGTGCCTCGAAGTCGATAACCCGTCGCCAGAAGCGCTCGCCGAACAGCACCACCGGCAGCCGTTTGATCTTACGCGTCTGCATGAGCGTGAGCAATTCGAACAGTTCGTCAAACGTGCCATAGCCACCGGGGAAAACGGCCACCGCGCGGGCATGGATGAGGAAGTGCATCTTCCTGAGCGCGAAATAGTGAAAATTGAAGCTTAAGTGCGGGGTGATATAATGATTGGGGGCCTGCTCGAACGGCAGCACAATATTAAGGCCGACGGTTTCCGCGCCAACATCGACGGCACCGCGATTCGCGCCCTCCATAATCCCCGGACCGCCGCCCGAGCAGACAACGTACTCGCGCTTGCCTTCGGGGTTGAGCGGCGCGGCACTGACCAGACGGGCAAGCTCGCGTGCCGCCTCATAATAGGCAAGATGACGTGGCAGTTTTGAGTGCGCGACATTTTCTGGCGAGGGCGTGCGCGCCGAGCCATAAAAAACAAAGGTTGAAGCGATACCCGCTTCCTCGATCATGATCTGCGGCTTGAGCAGCTCAAGCTGGAAGCGGACGGGTCGCAAATCCTGACGCAGAAGGAAATCCATGTCCTGAAACGCGAGACGATAGGCTGGATCGCGGGTTTGTGCGGTGGAAGGATCCTGTAGCGCGGCTTTGGCATCTTGCGCGGCGTGCGGGAAAATGCGCTTGCTGGTGCTATTTTTACTCATGTCGTCCCTCTAACGACAAAAATGTGACCCGCCCATGTCAAAATGCAGATGATTATGGTGCGCGGCGTTATAATCGGGCGACAGCACGGTGATGAAATGCTGGCAGGCGGCATCATGCACCTCATGCAGAAAGCCCGATTCATCGGCATTGCCACGCCAGCCATTCAAGATGCTGACCCGCCGTCCGCTGGCGAGAATGAATGCCCCAATATCGACTGCGTTGGCGCGGGCATGTTCCGAAATTTTATACGAATAGGCTGCATTGCCGATGATATGGCGGCAGGCATAGGTGCCCATGCTTTCCAGCTTGACCACCGGCTCGCCGAACCAGCGCTGCGCGGCAGGCTGCACGCTCCCGCTGAACCATTGCGCCAGCGGCAGCGCCGCCTCGCAGGTAAGGGCCTTGGTATTGGTGATCGGGATACCCGGCGCGACATCATCCATCTGCACTGCGCCCAGGGCCGAGCAACTCGGACTGAACTGCTGATCGGGCAACACATCATAGACCGCACCGGAATGTGTAAGCGCGCCCTCGCATTGGGCCAAGTTCATGCTGGGCAGCGCGAAAGGGGTAGGCATTGCTCGGGGTTTCGTGCGCGCAACCGGGTGATGATAAACGCGGTGCGGCGCTTCGGGCGGCGGGCCGACACAGGCACTCACGGCAAGCAGGATAGTTAGCAGAAGGACTCGGCGTAGCATGGCATCACTCTGCCGCAAGATGGTTAATGCCGTGCTAACGGTCCACGCAAAATCCAGTTGACAGAAAATTTTACGCGACTAGACGCGGCGACGGGCCACGCGGTCCCAACGCCGCGCGTGCTCTCTGCAAGGAGAGTCTTAAATGACTGAATACCCGTTACCGGGCCACAAGCCTGCCCGACCTTTCTTTTCTTCCGGCCCGTGTGCCAAGCCTGATTGCTGGGAAGCCTCCAAACTCGCTACAGAAGTGCTTGGCCGGTCGCACCGTTCCAAAATCGGCAAATCGCGGCTGCAATATGCGATCGATCTGACTCGCGAAGTGCTTGGCGTGCCCGACACGCATCGCATCGGTATTGTTCCCGCCTCCGATACCGGTGCGTTCGAGATGGCGATGTGGACGATGCTGGGCGCACGGCCCGTCACGGCGGTTGCCTGGGAAAGCTTTGGCGAAGGCTGGGTGACGGACATCACCAAACAGTTGAAACTCGATGCGACCGTTGTGATAGCCCCCTATGGCGAAATCCCTGATCTGGCGGCGCTCGATCAGGACAGCGACATTATCTTCACCTGGAACGGGACGACCTCGGGCGCGCGCGTGCC
>JAGWQR010000254.1 GCA_028869975.1 Alphaproteobacteria bacterium
CAAAGGCACACATTACCTGGTCGAAAAGCATATGGCCGAAAGCCCGCGCCGGGTTGGCCGGCTTGATCTTGACGTATATCTTCCCGCCAGCCTCGATGCGACCCAGCGCCGCAAATTTGAAGCGACCGGCAATGCCTGCCCGGTGAAGAAATCGCTGTCCGAGGCAGTCATCGTCAAGCTGACCTATCATTATGATGTTTGAGATATTGAGGAGAATCGTCGCATGAACTGGCTCACCCGTGTTCGCAACAGCCTCTCCGCCGTCGTCAAGCGCGAGACCCCGGACAATCTCTGGCTCAAATGTCCGGCCTGTGCGCAGATGATCTTCAAAAAGGAATATGAGGAAAATCTGAGCGTTTGCCCCACCTGCGGGCATCATGGCCGGATTGGTCCGAAGGCGCGCTTTGCGCAGATTTTTGATGAGGGTCGGCACAGCGTGCTGCCTAGCCCCAAAGCGCCCGATGATCCGCTCAAATTCCGCGATACCAAACGCTATGCTGACCGGATCAAGGCCGCACGCACCGCCACCGGCGCGCAGGATGCGCTTATCAACGCACAGGGCAAGATAGCGGGTCAAGGCGCTGTCGTCGGTGTGCAGGATTTCGCTTTCATGGGCGGATCGATGGGTGCCGGCGTCGGCGCGGCGTTCATTGCGGGCGCGCGCGCAGCAATTGCGGCCAAATGCCCTTATGTCATCTTCACCGCATCAGGCGGCGCGCGGATGCAGGAGGGGATCATCTCGCTGATGCAGCTTCCACGCACGACCGTTGCGATTGCCGAACTGCGCGATGCGGGGCTGCCCTATATTGTCGTGCTGACTGACCCGACAACTGGCGGCGTGACCGCGAGCTATGCCATGCTGGGGGATATTCAGATTGCCGAGCCGGGCGCGCTCATTGGCTTTGCCGGCCAGCGCGTCATCCAGCAGACGATCCGCGAAACGCTGCCTGAAGGCTTTCAGCGCGCCGAATATCTGCTCGCACACGGGATGCTCGATATGGTGGTCAATCGTGCCGAATTGCCAGAGACACTCGGCAAGACCATTAATTATCTGATGACAGGGCAGCGCAAGGCAGCTTGAAGCAGGCATCTGGCGGAGAGGGTGGGATTCGAACCCACGGTACCGTTGCCGGCACGCCGCATTTCGAGTGCGGTGCTTTCGACCTCTCAGCCACCTCTCCAGCGCGGCAACGATAATGCGGCTCTGTTCATGGGGCCATAGCGGGGCCGCGCGGTATTGCCAAGCAGGGCAAATCAACTTTTTGACTATGCATGAGCGCATATCCCCCGCATTCGGTTTTTGAAAAATTTCGCTTCAAATTTGATCAAAACAGAAAATATTTTCGAATTTTTCTCCAAAATGACCAGAAAATTTGTGTAAAAATACGCTTTGGATATAAATTATCTCCAATTCTGTTGATTTCATGGCAGGTAGGGGCCTACGAGTAGAGCATCCCGGGCCGTGAAGGTATGTGGCTTCAATTTGAGGATTTATGACCAGAAATTCGAACAAACCCGACAGAGGCAACATCAATTCGACTGATTGGGGGGGTATTTTAAGCCGGCTGATGACGAAGCGTGCACTTCCAGGCGAAACGCAGGGTCTGGACAGAGTGGCACTTGATAACGTCTGCACCTTCTGCGCCGGTGCCATGACCAAAAGAGCTGAGAAATCTCCGGAAATCAGGATAGAATTGCTGCGCTCCGATACGGAACGACGCATGTTGCGCGTTGCTGTTGTCAATGATGACATGCCGTTTCTGGTGGATTCAATCACTGGAGTGCTAGCTGCACATGGGATCGAAGTTGATCGGCTGCTGCATCCTGTTTTGCACGTCTCACGCGATGAAAGCGGGAGTCTTATAAAGCTCGCTGACCAGCCTTTCGGTTCAAAATCTATGGCCGAATCGCTGGTTTATATTGAAATAGAACGGGTTGACGCGCGCGAACGTGCCGCTCTGATCCGCGATCTGGGCCAGGCACTTGCGCATGTCCGCGCGGCGGTGAAAGATTGGTCCGCACTGCGCAATGTCATGGAAAATGAAATGCGCAAAACGCCGGATGAGGAAGCTGCGCATCTGCTCGGCTGGTTCCTCGAAAACAAGTTCACCTTGCTCGGCGCATGCACATATCAGAGGAATGGCCGCATTGTGCAGCGTCATGGGGTTGGTCGGCTGATCGCCGACAAGCTGCTCGCTCCGGCCTCACGCGAGCGCGCATTTGCGTGGTTTGAAGAAACGGGCGCACCGTTGCTGGCGATAAAAGCGAATATCCTCTCATCTGTGCATCGGCGGGCACCATTTGATTTGATCCTTCTTCCAAAACGGCAGGGCAACACGGTCGTCGGGCTTTCGGTTCATGCGGGGCTATGGACGAGCGCTGCGCTTGCAACAACGCCGGCACTGGTTCCTGTGGTGCGCAAATTTTTTGTCGAATTGCGCGAGAAACTGCATTTTTCACCGACCAGCCATACTGGAAAAGCGCTCGAACATGCATTTGTGGCGCTGCCGCATGACCTCATGGTCAGTATCGGCCAGGATGCACTTGAGCCTCTTACCCTTGCGGTCATGTCGCAGATCGACAGACCGCGCCCGCAACTGGTGATGGTCAAAGATCCGCTTAAACGGCATGTTTTTGCGTTCGTCTGGATGTCGAGAGACGATGTGACGACACAGCGCCGGATCGCGATCGGGGCTATGCTGTGCACGGCTCTGGATGCGCAGATGCTCAACTGGTCAATGACTTTGGGCGATGAAGGCCCGGCGGTGATTCGCTACACGCTTGATGTGCGCGAAAGCGATACCGTGCCAGATACTGTGTCGCTCAATGCGCAACTCAGCGCGATGATGCGCGGGTGGCGCCCCGCTGTCGAACAGCAACTGGCTAGACGGCTTGATCCTGCTAAAGCCGCACGGCTGACGCTGCAATGGGCTGATGCCTTTCCCGCAGCATACCGGATCGAACACAGCCCCGAAGAGGCGGCGCATGATATCATGATGCTCGGACAGCGGCGCTCTGCCGCTGCTCTGGCCACGCGTCTGACATCGAGCCGGACCGGGCCGGGTGACGCAGTGCTCACGGTCTATGCCGGGCGGGAACTGACATTGTCAGAAGTTGTTCCAGTGCTTGAGAATTTTGGTGCAACTGTGCTCAACGAAACTAGTATCGCGATCAGCGGTAGTGCGATGCAGGCGCATGTGCACAGCTTTCAACTCGCTCTGCCCGGGGTCAGTATGCACAAGGAAACCGACACACCGGGTCGCATTGAAACGGCGCTGTCTGATGTGCTGGCGGGGGCGCATGAGAATGATGCATTCAACAAGCTCATGCTGCGTGTTCAGGTGGATACGGGGGCGGTGCGCCTGTTTCGCGCGCTTTTCCGTTATTTGCGACAGACCGGCTTGTCCTATGGCTTGGATACGGTTGTGGCCGCCCTCATCAACGCGCCTGTTGCTACACGTGCGCTCGTCGCATTGTTCAGGGCGCTGCATGATCCTAAAATTCGCGAACGTGATGTGGAGGTTGCAACCGCAAGTGCCCATTTCGAGCATACGCTGGATGCGATCGGCGCAATCGATGATGACAGGATTTTGAGGACATTGGGCGCGACGATCCGCGCAACATTGCGTACCAACGCCTTCAGTGAAGCCGCGCGCGAAGCTCTCGCGTTCAAGTTTGATTGTTCAAAAGTGCCGGGCCTGCCGGCGCCGCGCCCCTGGCGCGAGATTTTTGTTTATTCGGCGCGGGTTGAGGGGATTCATCTGCGCGCAGGGCCGGTGGCGCGCGGCGGGTTGCGCTGGTCGGATCGGCGTGACGATTTCCGCACCGAGATTCTCGGGCTGATGAAAGCCCAGCGCGTCAAGAATGCTGTGATTGTGCCTACCGGGGCGAAGGGCGGATTTTATCCCAAGCACTTGCCTCCTGCTTCCGAGCGTGATGCCTGGCTCGCCGAAGGCACCGAATGCTACCGTATATTTATCCGTAGTCTGCTATCGCTGACCGACAATATCATCGGCACCCGCATTGTACATCCAGAGCATATTGTCTGCCATGATGGGGATGATCCCTACTTCGTTGTCGCCGCAGACAAGGGCACGGCAACTTTCTCGGATGTCGCCAATGCGATCGCGCTGGAACGGAATTTCTGGCTCGGTGATGCTTTTGCCAGCGGTGGCTCGATCGGTTATGACCATAAGGCAATGGGCATCACCGCCAAGGGCGCGTGGGTATCCGTAACCCGGCATTGCGCCGAAATGGGCATGGATGTGCAGACTGATCCGGTGCGTGTGGCGGGCTGCGGCGATATGTCGGGTGATGTATTCGGCAACGGAATGCTGCTTTCAAAGAGCATCCGGCTGGTTGCCGCGTTCGATCATCGCCATATCTTCCTTGATCCTGATCCAGATCCGGCGACCAGCTTTGCCGAGCGCAAGCGCTTGTTCAAGCTGCCCCGATCATCTTGGGCTGATTATAATCCTGCGCTGATTTCGCGCGGGGGCGGTGTGTTCCCCCGCAGTGCCAAATCCATCGTACTTTCAACTCAGGTCCGCGCCCTGCTCGGGGTAAGCGCCGCCACGCTCGAAACCAATGCCCTTATTTCGGCACTGCTGTGCGCGCCGGTCGATGTGCTCTGGTTCGGCGGGATTGGCACCTATATCAAGGCGTCAACCGAAAACAACGCCGATGCCGGAGATCGTATCAATGATGCTTTACGGGTAAGTGCGGCGGCATTGCAGGCCAAGGTGATCGGCGAGGGCGCCAACCTGGCGCTTACCCAGGCCGCGCGTATCGAATTTGCGCAACGCGGTGGCCGCATAAACACTGATTTTATCGACAATTCGGCAGGGGTCGATTGTTCCGATCATGAGGTCAATATCAAGATTGCGCTCAACACAATGTTGCGCGACGGTCAAATGCAAGAAGCGGAACGCCGCACGCTGCTCGCTCGGATGACACGCGAAGTTTCAACACTCGTGCTCGAGGATAATCGGCTGCAAACGCTCGCGCTTTCGATCGCCGAGGCTGGCGGGCCGGAAATGCTGCCTTCTTTCATCCACCTGATCGACCATTTCGAGGCGCATGGCCAGCTTGATCGCGCCGTGGAGGGCATTGCCTCCAATGATGAAATGATGCGCCGCCCTAGTGAGATGCGGATGCTGACACGCCCGGAGCTTGCGGTGTTAATGTCTACGGCCAAGCTTGCGCTGCAAGCGGCGATCGAGCGCGGGGCGCTGGAGCGCGATCATGGGCTGGATGATGAACTGGTCGCGGGATTTCCGGAACTCATGCATGAGCGCGCGCATGACGCCATCGTTCATCACCGGTTGCGCGGCCCTATCATCGCCACCCAGACCGCCAACCGGATCATTAACCGTATGGGCATGGTGCATCCGTTTGAGCTTGCGGAAGAAGAGGGCGTAGACCTTGCTGATGTCGCCGATGCGTTTCTCGTTTGCGAACGCCTTTTCGACCTGCCCGCGCTCTGGTCCTTGATTGAAGCTGCAAGACTATCCGAAACCGTGCGCATTCACTTGTTCGAGCAGGTCGCGATTGAACTGCGCGCGCAAATGGCAGATCTGCTGCGTAATGCTGTACCGGATCGTACTCCGAGCGAAGCCGCGACCGAACTCGCACCTATTGTAGCGCAACTCAGTGATGGGGTCGATTCGCTGTTACCAGGCGCGGCAATACAACAGATGGAACGTTTTAAGCAGCGGCTTCATGACATGGGAGTCACGCGCACCCTTATGGCGCGGATCGTGCATCTGGCCAAGCTGGATGGCGCCATTGGTCTTGCTTCGCTCGCCTTAGGTCAGAAGGGTGATATTCGCGCATTAACTCAGGCCTTTACGGCGCTTGGTGCCGCGCTCGGGATTGATTGGGTACAAGGCATGGCCATGGAAATGACCCCGTCCGATCCCTGGGAGCGGCTGCTTGTCGCAGGGTTGGGACGGGATTTCCACGCCATGCGGCTCGACTGGCTCAAGCGTCATGCGGGGCGAAATCCGGTTGAGGCGGTAACGCAATGGATTGCGCAAAACCGTCGGCATATCGACCCGTTTCACAATATTATCGAGCGTGCCCAGATGAGCGGACATACAACATTGGCGATGTTTGCTCAGTTGGCCGGGCAGGCACGCACCTTATTGAAACGCTAGCGTGGTTTACAATCAAATGCGTAGGCTGGACATTTCTGTGTCCGCACGGGCGCAGCAACTGCCCCAAAAATGGTGCTGCTGGAGAGGATTGAACTCTCGGCCTCTCCCTTACCAAGGGAGTGCTCTACCACTGAGCTACAGCAGCG
>JAGWQR010000255.1 GCA_028869975.1 Alphaproteobacteria bacterium
CGTCCCTTGTGCGCAATAATTGCGCACAAGTCATTGAAACAATGGTGAGCCCAGCGCGGCTCGAACGCGCGACCTACGGATTAAAAGTCAGTTGCTCTACCGACTGAGCTATGGGCCCAAACACGCTCATCATGCGTGAGCGTACAGGAAGACGGCTCCTAGGGAAGTGATCGCGCGCGGTCAAGTCGAGCCGACAACTGCCGCGCGCTAAGTCCGGTGAGGGGATCCCGCCACTGCGGCGCTATCTGGGTCAGCGGCGCCAGCACAAATGACCGATGCCGCAAATCACGATGGGGAATAACAAGATCCTGCCCGACAAAAACGCCCTCCGACCAGAAGAGAATATCTAGATCAAGTGTGCGGCTGCGCCAGCGCTGCCCGCGCCGCTTGCGCCCAAATTCTGCCTCAAGCTTCTGCAATGATCTCAGTAAATCATCTGGCATTAAAGCGGTCTCGATGAGCGCCGCCGCATTGGCATATCGGCGTTGTGAAGGCCCCACTGGCAGGGTTGTGTCGATTGAAGAGGCTGCGATCAACCGAAAAGGCGACTTATCCAGCACCCGGAAGGCTGCGTCAATTATCCGGCACGGGCAACCAAAGCGGGCATGGCGCTGATTCGATCCCAATGCGACACCGTAGCGCATCGAGATCATTTAAGGGCAAAGGCACCCGAGCGCATTGCGGAGCAGACCACATGTCTGCTCCGCCTGCACATCATTATTGATGGGCCGGGGCTGCCAGTGCTTTGCGGGCCTGGGCAGCTTTGTGATGCTGGATTGCTTTCTTGGCGAAATGGCCGGCAACGCAGCCAGCGAGTGCGCCCTTGATGGCATGATGCCCCATATAATGGCCGGCAACGGCGCCTGCCGCAGCGCCACTCAGGCAGCCAACAGCCGATACGGACGCGGGAGCCGCAGCGAAGGGCGCGATTAGGGCAACAGAAAGAAGAAATTTGCGCATGGAATACTCTCCAGATAATCCGAATGCGAACACGGAACATCCGCGACGCCGTTGCGATATAGGCGGGCACCCCGGTCGGTTACAAGGGGAATCACCGTTGACCCGACCCAAAATCAGCTCAAAAATATGATTGTCGCGACAAAGACTCCCAGCCATGTCTGCACCAGGCTGAACATGAAACTTGGCCTGATTTTTGAGGCTGACGGCCTGATTTCAGGAGAAAAAAACACAGGAAGGTGGCGCCGGATTGGATGTCGGGCAACTTCAAGTGTCAAGACCAGGGCACGTCTCATCCCCGTTGGTAAACAAAAAATTTACGATTCTGTATAGCCCTATACAGGGTTAATGCGCGGGGGAGAGCGCGTCATGCGCCTGCTGATTGAGCACGCCCAGTTGCTGATCCTGGGCCGCGAGCAGTACGCCGATCATATCGCGGGCGCTTTGATACGCATTCAAGCCAGCGCCATCTCCTTCATACGCGGCCATGATTTCATTATCGAGGGCTGATGCAGCACGTTGCGTCGGACTGCGTGATTCGTTGAGCGCAGCAAGGCTTTCTTCCATATTCAGCCAAGCATCACTGCCGATCGGTTGGTTGCGGCCTGTCTGTATGGCGTGCCGGGTTGATGCCAGGTTCTGCATAAACGCGGTTTGCCCAACGTCTGCCTGCGCGCGCGCATCGCGGACAATCTTGTTTGTATCTTCGGTAGCAGGACGTACGATCCACTCCGGCAGAGCATGCGACTGGCGCGGCAGAGCATCGTTTTCCTCGGCACGGGGCCGCAGCGGTGCGTAATGGCTGGACGGCGTACATCCGGCGAGCGCCCCCCCAAGGGTCAGCGCAACAAAAACAGGCAGCGAGGCACGAAGCAGCATTCCCTGCCCTTACCGGCCCAGATCGGCGCTGCCAAGTTCTCCCTTTTCCTGCGCGCGTTCAAACAGCCACACCCGGATAGCCGAAGCCAGGTTGGGCGGGTGCGACACGCGAATCCGTTCGGCATCGATCTGCGCAACCAAAGCATTCAACGGGAGACTGGCAGCCTGCGCAGCGGCATCGAGCGCCGCCCAGAACGCCGGTTCCAGCGCGATCGACGTTTCATGCCCGGCAATCGTGATCGAACGCTTCTTCATGCCCTGCCGCGCACTGGCAGACAGGCCGGACCGATGGGCTCGAAGCTCTTGTAGGTCAGGATGAACTCCTGATGGCCGAGCGCTTCCGAAGCGGTCTGCGCGCCCGCCGCGACCGCTTTGATCCGCTCAAAAATGGCGTCTCCCACCTTCGCAAGCGTGGCATCGCCCGACAAGATAGCCCCGGCGTTGATGTCCATATCGTCGTGCATCCGCTGATATGTCTCGGGGTTGGCGCAAATCTTGATGACTGGCACAATCGCCGAACCGACCACCGAACCGCGCCCCGTGGTGAACAGGATGAGCTGCGCACCACATGCAATCATCTCGACAATTTCGGCATTGTCAGAAATGTTGGGGAAGCCGAAGCGCGGCTCGCCATCGGGCACGACATCGAGCAAATAGAGGCCGCCAGCGGGCGGCACATCGCCGGGTTTAATGAGGCCGGAGATGCGCGACTGGCCCGATTTGGCATAGGCCCCCAGCGATTTTTCCTCGATGGTCGTCAGCCCGCCCTCGGCATTGCCGGGCGCGAACGAGCCAAAGCCCATCACCGTATAATAATGCTCGGCCTTGGTGACGCTGGCCTCGATTTCCCGACCCAGGGCTGGCGTAGCGGCGCGCGCCGCCATCAGCGGCTCGCAGCCGATCAGCTCGCCGGTTTCTTCGAAAATGCAGGTTGCGCCCTCGCCCACCAGCCGATCGAACGCCACACCCACCGCCGGATTGGCCGTGATACCGCTGGTGCCATCCGATCCACCGCAGACAGTGCCGATGACGATCTCGCTGATGGTGATATTGGTGCGTGGCGCCTGATGCGCGCAAGCGCGGACGCGCATCACCGCCTCCACCCCTGCCGCAATGGTGCGCCTTGTGCCGCCTTCCTGCTGGATTACGAGCAGTTCCGCCGCACGCCCGCTTGCCTGCGCCGCTTCCAGCAGCCCGGCGCGGTCAAAACTCTCACAGCCAAGCGACACCAGCACCACAGCGCCAACATTGGGGTGCGCCACCAGCGCGCGCATCATCTTGTCGGCATAGGCATTGGGGAAACAGCCCGGAAAGCCGATCAGGTGCACATCGTCATGCCCCGCCGCTTCGACGATCCGTCGTGCCACATGGTGCGCGCATTCGACCAGATAGGCCACCAGCACGATATTGCGGATGCCCTTGCGGCCATCGGCGCGCTGCCAGCCGATGATCTGCGGTTCAGCCATGGATTGTCTCCCGGTCATGCGTGGCGATATAATCGCTTTTAAGATTGTGCATATGGACATGCGCGAGCGCGGCAACATCTTGCGTCAGTGAACCAATTGCCGCGCCATAGCGGATGATTTTTGCCCCGGCGGGCAGGGCGTGGCGCGCCACCTTGTGGCCGACGCCGAGCGCAATGGGGGTTGTTGCAGTCAGGTCCTCAAACGCCAGCGTCTCTCCTGCCGCAATGTCGGCGATGACGATCAGCACCGTGTCATCAGGGTGGAGCAGCAGCAGCTTGGCGTGCGTCATGGCGCATCTCCATGTTCCAGCACATGGGCGTGATAATCGGGCCAGCGCGTCTGATCCTTGGGGCGCGCCGCCTCCAGCCGCAGCGCTAGACGCATTTCAGCGGCGAAATTCCCCGGCGATTGGATGATTTTGGCGGCATCGCGCGCCGGGGTTGACCAGGCGATGTAGCGCGCCAGCGAGTCGGTCAGAATCCGTTCCAGTCCGCCACCCCTCGCGCCATGCTTTCGATATGCAATGTCCGCCAGTGCGCGGTTGAGCCGGAACAGCCGCCAGTGGATTGCGCCCAATTCACCCGCCGGATCCTGAACAAACGCCCCCAGCCGCACCATAAGCCATTCGGCGTAAATCGGCCACCCCTCCACAAAGGCAGGCGGTGGCTTGGCGCGCGGTGGATGGTTCAAGGCGAGCAGATGCCCTGGCACTGCCTCATGGTAAGCAGCGCTCGGCAGGGTGAAGGCGGGGCGCTGTGCAATGTGCGACAGGTCAACAAAATAGGTGGCGGGCGCGCCGCCCTGTGCGATTAGCCGATAACCGCGCTTGCCCCGTGCGATGTCGGCATCAGAGAGCACAGCGATTTGCGCAGGCGGGATGGCAAGCGCCCCGAAGGCGGGCGCGAGAAGTGTGCGGCCATGCGCGAGTGCCGCATTCATATCCGCTACCGCCTTCATTCGCCCTGCGCCGTCATCAGCATAGCGCCAGCGCGGATCGCTGAACATGGCGTCAAAGCCAAACTCTACGCGCCGGGATAGCCCGAGTTGCGCGAGCAGCACCTGTGCGCGGCGCCGGAGCTGTGAATGTTCGTCCCGCAGCGCGTGCTCATGCGGATTGACCGCGCGCGCAGGTTGCACCAGCCCCGCCACCGGCAGGGCCAGCGCCGTCTGTAGCAGCGCGCGGCGCGTCGGTGCGCTCACGGCACGACAGCCACATTGTTGAGGCGGGTCACTTCGGCCGCATCGCCGGCAAGGCTGATCCGCACCTGCGCCCCGGCCAGCGCTCCCGCTGGCGCACTCAACGCAATCTGCGTGGTCACCGGTGTATCATTGAGCGGCGCAGCGAGCGGCGGGATAGGAGCACGGGCGAGCACGGCTCCGCGCGCGCTAACCAGTTCCGCCGTGCCTGCGCCCGTCGCCACATGGCCCAGGCTGTGAATGGTGACGCTGATCCGGTTGCTATGGCGCACAACATCTTCCGGCCCGATGCCAAGATCGGGGCGCAGTTCGGTCGGTGTACCTGCCTTGACGAGCGCAAAGCTGCACACGCTCGCCCCGGCGGGGAAGCTGAGCGCCACACTTGCGCTGCGTTCGAGCGCGATATGCTGCAGGGGTGCGCTGGTGCTGGGCATATCGCTACCCTTCGGGTCAGCGCTGCACCGCATAGTCCATTGCCCCGCGGTTACCATCCAGCTGGTCATCCGCGCCGATACCGGGCGCGACAGGGTGTTGTACGCGATCACCTTGAACGCATTGGGTGTCGCATTGGGAAGCAGCAGCGCCACCTTGACCGCATCTTCATCCTGCGCGAATTTCCAGCTCACATAATGGCCGGGGGTGATATAGTTGCGCTCAAGCGCAATCCCGCCCAGCCGTGAGCGCTGAAGGATATTGGAAGGCACCTCCACCCGGTCGATCCACCAATGGCCTTCGGTCATCAGTGGCATGCGCTGTGTGGCCACCTGCATCTCATGGCCATAAAGGCGGCTGAGATAATCCTTGTTGCCGGTTGCCTGCCACGCCAGATAGAGCGGCCAGTCGCCCCCCTTGCCAGGCGCGGGATGGTCGGCGGCCTTGATGGCGACAGCCCCCCAGTCCGCCCGCTTGCCGAGCACATCGAACAGATTTTCATTGAGATCGGCTATGGCGCGCAGCCCGGCACCATCTACGCTTGCAAAGATGGGTGTCAGATATTTCGTATCCCCCGTCCAGCGGTACGCCGCCCAGAAAAGCTGGTAGGGTGGCGAGTTGGGCGGCAGTTTGGCGCGCGTCGCATCGGTACGCCAGTTGATTTCGTCCGGGTAAGTCCAATGCCCCTTCGCATCCTGCGCACCATGGGCGAGAATACCATCGGCCAGCCCGATGACGATGCGCCGCCCCTCAGGATCAGCGTTGTAATAGCCCATCAGCACGCCGGGATGCACTTCCAGATAGGAATAGAATTTGCCCCATTCCCATGGCCCTTCGCGGTAAGCATGGCTGCCCGAATACCAGTTGGTGGCAAAATGGAGATGACCCGCCGCATTGGGCATGATGATCCGCTTGAGCGCGGCAACCGTCGTCATCAGCCGCTCAACCTGCTTGGGGTTGCCCCAATGGAGATACATCGCTTCCGAATCGGCGTTGACGCCATCCTCATAGGCATGAAGCTCATCAAGCGCCAAAGTGGGAAGGCCATTGGTGAACATGCCGTTCTTGTAGACCGCCTCGACCATCGCATCATGCGAGGCCGTGATCTTAGCCGGATCGACCCCCATCAGCGCGAGGCCGGGCCATTGCTCCAGCAGATCGGTATCATCCGACAGCCCGCCACCCAGATCGCCATAAGGCACCTGGCGGTTGTCGATCCACCAGTTGACGAAATGGCGGACATTTTTGAGGTCCTCAAGCTGGCGGAAGGCCCACAGCGGCACGCCCTTGGGCGGCTGCGGCTGGGTATAGGGCAAGCTACCCTGATTGTTATACATGATGTCCGCCCAATAGGCGCGGCCGAGCTTGTTATCGGGATCAACCCGGAACAGATCGGTCGCATCCGCTACCAGCCGCCGGTAGAGTGCCTCGCGCTTCGAGGCAGTATGCTCCTCGACCAGATAGCCCCAATTATCGCGCACCTCGTTGAGCCGGTCGGCGATATGCTCGGGCAGGCCCGCCGCCCGATCCTTGAAGATCAGCCGCACGCCCGCGCCATTGAGCGCTGCCGCGTTGAAATCGGGGCTGGCGGAGGCAATCGTCAGATACAGGCTGGCGTTGGGCAAAATGCGGTCGCGGGTATCAAGCCAGAGCGTGTGCGCCTCGCCCGGTTTGACCGCAACGCTGATGTCCATCAGATCGCGCATCGGCCAGATCGGGTCTTTCACCTGAATGTTGAGCAGCACCAGCCCGTTCTGCGTCGGCGTCACCTTCAGCGGCGGCAGATCGAGCGCGATACCATCGAGTGCGTCATGCGCATTCTCCCAGCCATAATTCCACGAGCGGGCGAGCGGCACATCGGGTGGAGCCGCGCCAAACTCATACGGGATCAGGATATGCACGAGCGGCAGGGCGGTTGTTGCCGTGTCGGTGCGCGCGCGCCGGGCGGCCCCTTCAGGCAGGGCGACGATTGTGCTGCGCGCTTCTGGCGGATAGCGTCCGGTGATGAAATGGTTGAGCGTATCAAGATCGGGCGAATCGGGCGCAACCGCTGGCTGGATGGTGTAGCGCAACTGCATACTGCCTTCAGGCGGCGCAGCGGCAGTAATGTTATAGGCCGCAATCTCCTGAATCGGCGTTTCCTGGGCAATGTTGGTGAAGGTCAGGATGCCGCCGGTATGGGTGGGGAAATTGTTGAATGTGCGCTCCTGATCCTTGGCCCGGTCAGCCAGATGCACCGCTATACCCCCCGGCGCGGACTGGTAGGTCAGTGCGCCATAGGCCGCACCCTGCACCTCAAGATGGTTCCACGGTTCATGGGGCAGGGTCAGGGTCAGTGCCTTGCCACCCTCGACATAGACGTTCCAGTCAGGCAGCGGGAAATAATCGTTGCGTCCCGGCAGCCGCGATCGGTTATACACGCCGGGCCAGGTCGTTTCGGCAATGCCGTCGGTCGCTTTATACATCCACGCCTTCATGTCTTTTTCATCGGCGAACTCGACCTTGCGGATGGAAGTCGAAGGCGTATCGAGCATGACAGGCAGATCACCCGCGCGGTTCCAGCCATAGCGTTTGAGCCAGAGCGCGCGGAACGCCGGATCGTTCAGGCTTAAGGGAGCCGCCGCCTGCACGGGCGCAGTGCCGACGATCTGAGCAGCGCCAAGCGCATGGTCATAAATCTTGAGATTGGCAAAATCGCCGCCGCGCATGAAGTTGAACCGGCTCTGCACCTGATGCGGTGAAACGGTGCGCATTGCAAAGCCGAACTGGTCGAGCCCGCTCGACCACTCGCCGCTTGCGGGTGCGCTGCCAACAGGCTGACCGTTGACATAGAGCGTCACCCCGCTCGTCTGATCCCATGTGAAAGCGAAATGCACCCATTCATCGGGCTTGGGCAGCGTGGGCAGCACATAATGCACCCGCACCCGCGCCAGATTGGCATCGGTCACAAAGGCATCATAACCATGGCCATTATAGTCGATGCGGAGCCAGACCATGTCCCAACTGGTATGATCGGCAAAACCGACACGGAAGATCGGGAACGGTGCTTCGCCCACCGGATAGCGCGAGCGCCAGTCAAACGTCACCGTGCCGCGCTCCGCGAAGATATTGCCTGGCGCGCGGTAGGTGAGCACGCCGTCGTCTTCAACCTTGAGCGCCTGATGTCCCGCACCATCGGAGGTGAAGCTGACATGATCGCGGAAATTGGGCTGTGCATCGCCCGTCGCCCGCTGCGGCGCGGTGCTGCCATCAAAGCTCGCGGCGAAAAGCAGGCCGGCGGGATCGGGCGGGGCCGCCCCTGCACCCGTGCCCGCCACTGCGCCCAGCGCCAATATCGCCGCCGCGACTCCCGCAAACATCATCTTCATGCTCATCACCTCATCCAAACATAGTGTGGCTGCGCGCCCAGGCCATGAACAGCTCAGCCCAGGCCGCGTTCGGGCCGGTTGCGTTGCGCAGGCCAAAACCGTGCCCACCCTTCTCAAACAAATGCATTTCCACCGGCACCTTGGCGCGCCGCAGCGCATCATGCAGTAGCCGGCTGTTGGCAACCGGCACCGCCGGATCATCCTCGGCATGGATGATGAAACAGGGCGGTGATTGCGGGCCGATCATCAGATCAGGCGAATGGACGCGCTCTTCCTCGGGCGTCGGACTGGCCCCGAGCAGCATCGCGCGCGACACCGCATGGGCCTCCGGGCCGCGCATCGCAACCACCGGGTAGATCGGCGCGGCAAGATCAGGGCGCGCCGAGAGCATATCCGCCGCATCCACGCGCGTATAAAGCGGCTGATTCCAGCGTGCGGCCAGATCGGCGCAGACATGCCCGCCCGCCGAGAAGCCCATCACTATCAGCCGCGCCGGATCAAGCTGCATAGCTTGCGCCCGCGTCCGGAGCAGGCGCACTGCGCGCTGCGCATCGGCAGAGGCAACATTGGCCCTGTCCACCCAGCCCTCATCGGGCAGGCGGTAGAAGAGCACGCCAGCACTCACGCCGCGCGCGTTGAACCATGCCGCCATCTCATAGCCTTCCCGATCAAATGCTATCCGCAGATACGCGCCGCCGGGAATCAGCAAAACCGCGCTGCCATTGGGCTGTGCCGCCGGAAACCAGTCGATACGCGGCGCGGCAACGCCGGTTATCGCGCGATCATGATATGAAGCATCATGTGCGCGCTCGGTAATTTGCGGTACGGGTAACTGGGCCGGTGCGCCGGGCGGTGTCCCTGGCCAGAGCGGGAACGAGGTCAGCGGCGCGGGCCATGCGCCACTTGCCGATGGCGCTGCGCCCGTGTGCGTTGCACTCGCCATCAGCCTACCCGCTGCGAAGGCCTCAAGCGTTCCGGTCATCAGGGCACGACGTGCAATCATGGGTTCTCCTTATCGTGCAGGATAGAGCCGTCCATCCGGCCCTATCCTGCGATTGATCCCCCAATCCGGCAAGCTCAGAATTTGAGACTTGCTCCGAATGCAATGTTGCGCCCTGTATGATAATTTTCATAATTCCGCTGCGCGAGATAGTCGGTGTAATGATAGACCCAGGAATCGGTCAGGTTGTTGATGTCCA
>JAGWQR010000256.1 GCA_028869975.1 Alphaproteobacteria bacterium
GGCGCGGGTGATTGCTGCCAACAACATCCTTTCCTCAGCAGCGGGAGTCTTTGGCGGGCTGGTAGCGGCGGGGATGACTTCAATCAGGCATTTCTATCTGCCGCAGACATTTCTAGTGATCGCGGCCTTCGCGCTGCTTTCGGCCCGGGTAGCACACCGATTGCATCAGGTTGGCGCGCCATGAACAAGCCGACGAAGCGTCCGCCATCGGGCGTTCCGTCGCGCCAGCAAATCCTCGACTTTATCGCGGCCAGCCCGACCTCGGCAGGCAAGCGCGAGATCGCCCGCGCGTTCGGCCTGCACGGTGCCGAGAAAATCCTCCTTAAAGCACTCCTGAAAGATATGACCGACGAGGGGCTAATCGACATGGCCCCGGGCCGCGCCTTCCATAAAATGGGCGGGCTGCCCAAGGTCATAGTACTGCATGTTGTGGCGGCGGACGATGGGCAGGTCTGGGCTTCCCCAGAGCATTGGGAAGCCGAGGGTGTTCCCAAGCCGCGTGTGCGTGTGATCGAGCGTGGGCGGCGTAGCGCACTGGCAGTGGGTGAACGGATTCTGGCGCGCACCGAAGAAGCAGGCGGCGGCCATATCGCGCATGTGATGAAGCGGCTTGCGCGCGCAGAGGAGATGCTGCTCGGCGTGGTCGAGGCGGGTGGCGCGGGGCGATTCTGGCTCAAACCTGTGGACAAGCGCATTCGCGCCTCCACACCGGTTTCAGATATTGCTGAGGCAAAACAAGGCGATCTGGTGCTCGCCGAGCGCGTGGGGCGCGGACCGCGTGCAAGCGTGCGCGTGCGTGAGATTCTGGGTGACCCGCTGGCACCGCGCGCATTCAGCCTCATCGCCATTCACAAATTTGGCATTCCCGATACTTTTCCGGATGAGGTGCTGCAAGAGGCGGCGCGCGTGGCAAGACAGTCGCTCGGCGAAGGGCGTGAGGATTTGCGTCATTTGCCGATTATCGCGATCGATCCCGTTGACGCGCGTGACCATGACGATGCGGTTTGGGCCGAGCCTGTCGATGGCGTCGGCTTCAAAGCGATTGTCGCGATTGCCGATGTGAGTTTTTATGTCCGTCCTGGTTCTGCGCTCGACAAAGAGGCGCGCAAGCGCGGCAACTCGGTCTATTTTCCGGATCGGGTGGTGCCGATGCTCCCCGAAACCCTCTCTGCTGATGTTTGTTCGCTCAAAGCGGGCGCGGATCGGGCAGCGCTGGTCTGTCACCTGACGATTGACACGCATGGAAACATCACCGCGCAGCGCTTTGCCCGCGCGATCATCCGCGTCGCCGCTAATCTTGCGTATGAGGAAGCGCAGTGCGTTCTTGACGGCGCAGATCATCCTCACAAAGCCGCGCTCGACGCCCTCAATACCTGCTGGCAGACACTTCGTAAGGCCCGCGCCAAACGCGCACCACTCGAACTCGAGATTCCCGAACGCCGCGTCCAGCTTGACGAGATGGGCCGCATTGTCGCGATCACGACCCGCGTCACCCGCGATGCAAACCGGCTGATCGAAGATTTTATGATTGCCGCAAATGTCGCTACCGCCAAGGCGCTGGAAGCGAAGCGCGCGCCGGTCATGTATCGCGCGCACGAGCCGCCCGCGCGCGAAAAGCTGGAGGCGCTCAAGGATTATCTCGCGACCTTCGACATCGCCTTCACCCTGGGGCAGGTGATGACGCCAGCCATATTCAACCGCATCCTGGAACGGGTAGGCGATATGGAAGCCCGTCCGGAAATTATGGAACAAATTCTGCGCAGCCAGACCCAGGCCTATTACAGCCCTGAGCATGTCGGCCATTTCGGGCTGGCGCTCGGATCATATGCGCATTTCACCTCGCCGATCCGCCGCTATGCCGATGTGCTGGTCCACCGCGCGCTGGTGCGTGCCTATGACCTGGGCGAAGGCGGGATGAGCCATGAGGACGCGGCGCGCTTGGGCGTGACGGCCACGCATATTTCAGCGCTTGAACGCCGCGCAATGGAGGCCGAGCGCGAGACGGTCGATCGCTACATCGCCGCGCATCTTAGCACCAAGGTCGGACAGATTCTTGATACACGAATCAGCGGCGTGACCAAATTCGGCTTTTTCGCAAGCGTGGAAGGGCTGGGCGGCGACGGCCTGGTGCCCGCGAGTAGGTTGGGTGCCGAGTATTTCGACTATGACGAGAAGGAACACCGGCTGGTCGGGCAGAATACGGGCGAGGAATATCGGCTGGGTCAGCGCCTGCCCCTTAGGCTCGCCGAGGCGGATCCGATCTCGGGTGCCCTAAAATTCGAATTGCCCGAAGGCACCAGCAATATGCCCTATCGCGGCAATCGAAACCGCGCTAAAATGCCGCACCGGAAACGTCACCGATGACCCGTCATGCGCCTTTTGTCTGTTTTTGCGCTTTCTTCTGCGCTCAGACGGCTTGCGCCCAGCGCGCCTCTCTTGACATCAATGCCACGCTGACCAGCGATTACCGTTTTCGCGGTATATCGCAGAGCAATGGTGATCCGGCGATGCAGGTGAGCGCCGAGGTCAGTCTGCCGATGGGCGCCTATGCAGGTGTATGGACCAGTTCGGTCAGTGGTGGCCTGACCGGCGGCGCAAAAGCCGAAGCTGATTTTTATGCGGGGTATCGCAAACATATGGGGTTGTTTGCCATTGATATGGGTTCACAATATAACAGCTATCCCGGCGCAGCCAGCGATCAATCTCCCAAACGCATCAAGGCATATGTCAGTGCCAGCGCAACAGTGGCGTTCACTACTCTCCGCATCGGCGCCAATCTGACGCCAGAGCAATCTGCCGTGGTGCGCGGCAAAACCTATGTCTATGGTGATGTGATCCAGCCTATCCCGCGCTTTCCCATTACGCTGCGGGGGCATTTTGGACATACATGGGCAAATACGGGTGTGGCTCCAAACTATAGCGATTATCTGGCAGGCGTTGACTATACCCGTAAAAAATGGACCTTGGAGGCAGCCTATGTTGGTACCGATATGTCACGCGCCATGGCCGGGGCGCTCTACACGCTGGTGCGCCCAAAGGTGCAGCTCTCGCTCAGCTATCAGTTGAAATAATCCGCCCTGCCTCAAGCCGGATAATGCGGTTGCACAGGCTGCGCGCCAGCGGTTCATCGTGCGTGATCATCAGGATGGCAAGGCCGCGTTCGGTTCGCAAGCGCATGAAGAGCGCGACAATCGCCCGTGCTGTCAAGGCATCGAGCGCAGATGTCGCCTCATCAAGCATCAGCATCTCAGGATTGCTCACCAGTGCGCGCGCCAGCGCCACCCGCTGCGCCTGCCCGCCCGAAAGCGTTTGCGGGCGGCGCTCAGTATAATCCGGCCCAAGTTCAACTGCCTCCAGCGCCGCGAGAACGCGGGCATCGCGCTCAGCCGTTGTCAGATCCGGCGCAAAGGCGCGTAAGGGTTCTGCCACCACATCGCACACCCGCCACCGCGGATCGAGGCTCGCAACCGGGTCCTGAAACACCGGCTGGATATGTTGCCGTTGACTGGTGCGCAGCTTGTGGCGTGGCGGCAGCAGCTCGCCGCGCCATAGCACCTTCCCCGAATCACACGGCCCGAGCCGCGCAATCGCACGCGCCAGCGTCGATTTGCCCGAGCCCGACGCGCCGACCAGCGCAACCGCCTCTCCTTGAGTGATTTCCAGTGAAACATGATCGACGGCTTTCAATCTATGGCCACGCCAGCCTGGTTGGCGGTAGCTGACGTGCAGGTCATGTGCAGAAAGGAGTGGGGTATGAGTGTTCCTCCTCTCCCTCCGCAGCTTTGCTGTTCCACCCTCTCGCCTGATGGGGAGAGCGCTCTCAGCTCCCCCGACGCCCAGCAACGCCCGCGCATATACCGATTGGGGGCGGGCGATCACATCGCGGGTCGGCCCCGTCTCCACCGCGCGTCCCTGATGCAGCACCACCACCTGATCAGCATCCTGGGCCACTTCCGCCAAGTCATGACTCACCAGCAGAACGCCGAGATTGCGGGTCTTGCGCAGACGCCGTAGCAATGCGCGCACCCCCGCGCGCGACTCAGCATCAAGCGCTGACGTGGGTTCGTCAGCAATCAGCAATTTTGGGGCGCGCGCTATGGCGCAGGCGATCATCACCCGCTGGCGCTGCCCGCCCGAAAGCTGGTGCGGATACCGGCGCAGCACATCGGCCAACCCATCACCCATAAGCCCGACATCAGCGAGCAGCGCGCGTAACACTTGCCTGTCATGCGCTGCACCCGATTCAACCAGATGCTGCGCCACGGTGCGATGGGCGGTGAGCGCGGTCAAAGGTTGCTGGAATGCGAAACCGACATCGCGCGCCCGCGTTTCGCGCAATTTCACCTCAGTTGTGCCGATCAACTCCTGTCCCGAAAGCCGCACCGAACCCGTTAGCCTTACGCCATCAACCAGCCCGAACGGTGCAAAACCGGTCAGTGTCTTACCCGACCCCGATTCGCCGATCAGGGCAACGCATTCGCCGGGCTCAAGTGCAAAACTGACGTCATGAACCAGCGACCTGTCCACAACCCCGACGCCAAGCCCCTCGACTTGATAAAGACTCATGCCGACAGCCGCCCCCGCAGCCGCTCGCCGAGCAAAGTCAGGCAAATTAACAACATCATCAGTACGCCACAGGGCAGGATCAGCGCCAAGGGCGCGATGTCCATGTCATCCACCCCCTCTTTCACCAGCAGGCCGAGCGAAGTGAGCGGCTCCTGCACCCCCAGCCCTAGAAAGGAGAGAAAACTCTCGACCATCACCACCTGCGGAATTGTGATGAGCAGATAGGCAAGGATAACACCGAAGATGTTGGGCAGGACGTGCCGTGCCACAATCTGTGGCGCGCTGGCCCCGGCAGCCTCGGATGCCAGAATGAACGGCCGCACCTTGAGTGCCATCACCTGCGCGCGCACGACCCGCGCCGTGGTGAGCCATTCGACCGCACCAATGCCGAGAAACACGAGCAGGATCGAGCGCCCGAACACCACCATCAGCAAAATCACCACGAACATGAATGGCAGCGCATAGAGCGCATCAACCAGCCGCATCATAGCCGCATCTATCCAGCCACCGCACCAGCCCGCCACCGCGCCCCAGAACGTGCCGATGATCAGCGCGACCAGCGCCGCCGCACCCGCAATCCCGAGCGATACGCGCGTACCAGTGAGCAGCCGCGCCAGTTGATCGCGCCCCACCGAATCTGTACCGAGAATATGGCTGCCGCTGAACGGCGCGGCGCGCACGGCGCTCCAGTCAATGGCGTCAAACCGCCAGGGCAAAAACCAGGGCCCGATAACCGCAGCGATGAGGATGACAGCCAGGATTGCAGCGGCGCGCACGATTGTGCTCAACCACGAATGCGCGGATCAAGCCAGCCATAGGCCAGATCCGCGAGCAGGTTGAACAGGATGATGAGCGCCGCGTAAAGAATCACCACAGCCATCACCAGCGGATAGTCTCGGTTAAGTGCGCCCTGCACAAAATAGCGTCCAAGGCCGGGCAGCGCGAATATCGTCTCGATCACCACCGCGCCGGTAAGCAGCCCGGCGGCGGCAGGCGCGAGATAGCTCGCCACAGGAATAAGTGCGGGGCGCAAGGCGTGGCGGGTGATGATGGTGAACGGGGTCAGCCCGCGCGCGCGCGCGGTGCGGATGTTATCACCACGCATCTGATCCGCCAGCGCCGCGCGCAGCAGCTTGTGGATTGCTCCTGCTACCGGCAGCGCGAGCGCCACCCCCGGCAACACGATATGATCGACGCCGCCCCAGCCCCCGACCGGCAGCCAGCCCAAGGTCAGCGCAAACAGCAGCACGAGCAGCGGCGCGCTGACAAAACTGGGTAGCGCAGTCAGGATCGTGGCGAGCGCGCCCAGCGCTGCATCCGGCCATCCCCCGCTCCAGCGCGTCGCAACAACCGCGCTGGCAATGCCCGCCATACTCGCCAGCAAAAGGGCAACGCCGCCCAAGGTCAGCGATACCGGCAGCCCCTGTACTACCAGTTGCGTGACGCTGAAATCACGATAGACCATGCTCGGCCCGAAATCGAAGCGTGCGATGTGCGAGAGATAGTCTCCGAACTGCACCAGCAACGGGCGGTTGATGCCATACGCCGCATCAAGTGCCGCGCGCGTCGGCGCATCCAATGGCCGCTCGCCATCAAAGGGCGAGCCGGGTGCCAGCCGGATCATTATAAAGGTGAGCGTTATGACGGCAAACAGCGTGGGGATTGCGATCACCAGCCGTGTTGCAATCAGGCGGAGCAAGGCAGTGCTCCACCTTTACTGCTCATTGACCGGCGCTGGCCTTCGCGGTTTGGCCATTGCCCTGTGGGGCTGCAAGCACATCGCGTGTGGTCGAACCTTTGTCCACCGGTGTCGTGTTCGGTGCGCCAACAGTTGAGCGAATGCCCGCGTCGGCCTGATCTTGTCCTGCCTTATTCAGAGTATGATTTTCAATCGCCGAGCGCGGCGCGGGTCCGCCGAACATTGCTTCCAGCGCTTGCGTGCTCGAATCGGCATCCTGCGGGCGCGATGCACCGGGCTTGGGCGGCACCAGCGCGAAATCCGGCGGCACAACCAAGGGCGCCATGCGCGGCACGAGAAATTCATCGGGCCGTTTGCGGTTCAGCCCTGTCTGACCGTGGTGCGCACAGCCTACCAGCACCAGAACAGCCAGCCCGGCCAGAACAAATGATTTACGCATTCTCTTCATCTCCGCTTCGGGACGCCGCCCCGCTGCGTTCCTTTCCCCCCGTCCGTAGCGCCCACGCCAGCAAGATCAAGACCCCAATCGTAATTGCTGCGTCCGCCACGTTGAAAACGAGGAAGGGCGACCAGCCCCCGAAATGTATGTTGAGAAAGTCGGTGACAGCCCCAAGCCGCACCCGGTCAAGCACATTGCCCCCCGCGCCGCCCACGATCAGCCCCAGCCCGAGCGCCTCCACCCGGCTGGTTTCTCGCGCCAGCCAGATGGCGGCACCAATGCTAATGAACAGTGTGACGCCCACCAGCACCCAGCGCTGGAGGTCGCTCTGGGCGGTCATCATCCCCCAGGAGACACCATAATTCTGGGTATAGATCAGCCGGAAGATCGGGAGAATGTCGAGGCCATTGGTGCGTTCCGGCAGCGCCAGCGGCCCGAGCGCTATCCATTTGCTGGCCTGATCGAGCACGAAGATAACGGCTGCGAGCGCGAATCCGGTGCGGGCGGCAGGGGTTACCATAACCAGTCACCCGCCCCCAAAGTGACAAAAGTGACAGTATGGTCAGGGGCGACACGCTCCCTAGGGCGGCCAGACGCAGCGCCAAGGCAGGCGATGTATCCTATATGGTTAATTTTGTCAAGCATTAACTTATATTACCCATGCGCCAACACATCTGCACACCGCCCGCACAGCGCGCCGTCCTCGGTCACCTCGGGCAGATGCCGCCAGCACCGCCCGCATTTATGGTGGGGGGTTCTCGAAGCTTGCCACCTCGGCGCTTGTAAAACTGACAGGTTTTTATCTAACTTTATCTGAGTCTGAGAAACGATTAAAATTTCTACAAGGTCGATACTTTCGAGCAATTTATAATCATCGTTATGACCCGTTTCAACCGCAACGATGGTTTCTAGACTTGAACCAATAGTCTTTTCACGTCTAAGTCCTTCCAATATCCCCAAGACGTCAATTCTTAAGGCGCGCAACCTCTCCCAGTCATCTAATGGAATCGCGTTGGCCGCCGCTCGCAACTCCGGCCATTCCAGCAGATGCACGCTCCCGCTTGCCGGAAACCGCGTGCCCCACACTTCTTCGGAAGTGAACACCAGCACCGGCGCGGCGTAGCGCACCAGCGCATGGAACAACGTATCCAGCACCGTACGATACGCGCGGCGCTTGGCCGTTTGGAACCCCGACGCCGGGTTCACCTCGCAATAGAGCACATCCTTGCGGATATCGAAGAAGAAGGCGCTCAAATCCTCGTTGCAGAAATCACTGAGCGCGCGGACATAGCTGTTGTAATCATAGTCATCGACCGCCGCCCTGAGCTTGCCATCGAGCGTGGCGAGCAGGTGCAGCATATAGCGCTCCAGTTCGGGCATCTCGGCGACATCGAGCTTCTCACTGTCCTCAAATCCCTCCAGCGCACCCAGCAGATACCGAAACGTGTTGCGCAATTTGCGATACTGATCGGACACGGTTTTGAGGATTTCGTCGCCGATGCGGTGATCCTCGGTATAATCGACGCTCAGCGCCCATAGCCGCAAAATATCCGCGCCATAGCTCTCCATCAACTTGAGGGGATCAACCGTATTGCCCTTGGATTTGGACATTTTCTCACCCTTGGCGTCCATCGTGAAGCCATGGGTGAACACCGCCTTGTATGGCGCGCGCCCGCGCGTGGCGCAGCTTTCAAGCAGGCTCGACTGGAACCAGCCGCGATGCTGATCGCTGCCCTCCAGATACAGGTCGGCGGGCCAGCGCTGCTCGGGCCAGTAGCCGCTCTCGAGCGTGAACACATGGGTGCAGCCCGAATCGAACCAGACATCGAGAATGTCGGTGACCATTTCATGATCGGCGGCGCTGTGCGTGTTGCCGAGGAACTCGGCCGCGCGCGCTTCTTCCCAGGCATCGACGCCCTCTTGCGAAATCGCAGCGATGATGCGCGCGTTGACTTGACGGTCAACCAGATACTCACCCGTTTTGCGATTGACGAACAGCGTGATCGGCACGCCCCAGGCACGCTGGCGCGACAGAACCCAGTCAGGCCGGCCCTCGACCATCGCGCTGATGCGGTTGCGCGCCTTTTCGGGGATGAAGCGGGTGTCGGCGATGGCTTGGGTGGCGGTTTGGCGCAGGGTCTTTTCGCTCGCCAAAGCTTTATCCATGCTCACAAACCATTGCGGGGTGGCGCGGTAAATCAGCTTGGCCTTGGAGCGCCACGAATGCGGGTACGAGTGCTGATAATCCTGACTGGCGGCAAGCAGCCCGCCGCTCTCCCGCAAATCAGTGCAGATTGGCCCATCGGGTGCATTGAATTTGGGGTTGATGACGCTCCCAAGCCCGCCCAGCCACGCCCAATCGGCGCGGTATTTGCCATCGCCCTCAACCGCGAACACCGGGTTGATCCCGTTGGCTTTGCACAGCGCAAAGTCATCCTCGCCATGGTCGGGCGCCATATGGACAAGCCCGGTGCCCGCATCGGTGGTGACGAAATCCGAGCCATCGAGAAAGGGGCGTGGTTTCGCAAAATATCCGCCAAGATGGTGCATCGGGTGGCGCGCGGTTGCGCCAGCGAGGTGAGTGCCGTGGATGGTTATGTTCTGGCTATGGAAATCGCCATCAACTGGCCGCCACCGGATGCGTTCATGGAATTCCGCGAAGCGGTCGACGGCGACGACGTAATAGGCAGGTGTAGTTGGGTGGGCCTGCGTGCCTGCATCATAGTAAAGCGTATACTCAACCTCCGCCCCATAGGCGAGCGCCTGATTGACCGGGATCGTCCAGGGCGTGGTCGTCCAGATGACCGCATGGACCTTCTCGCCCTTGTCGATGAGATCCTGAATCGCGGGGGAATTCGGCGCAGACAGCATTTCAAACGCCACATCGATCTGCGTTGAGGTGATGTCCTCATATTCCACTTCCGCCTCGGCGAGCGCGGTTTTCTCAACGCACGACCACATCACCGGCTTTGCCCCGCGATAAAGCTGGCCGCTTTCCGCGAACTTCAATAACTCCGCAACAATCGTCCCTTCTGCGAACGGCGCCATCGTCAGATAAGGCTTGTCCCAGTTGCCCAGCACGCCGAGCCGCTTGACCTGCTCGCGCTGAATATCGACCCATTTCTGCGCGTAGGCGCGACATTCGGCGCGGAATTCCTTCGGCGGCACCTCGTCCTTGTTGCGCTTTTTCTTGCGATATTCCTCCTCGATCCGCCATTCGATCGGCAGGCCATGGCAGTCCCAGCCGGGCACATAGGGCGCGTCCTTGCCGAGCAATGTCTGGGTGCGGCAGACCATGTCCTTGAGGATATGGTTGAGCGCGTGGCCGATGTGCATGTCGCCATTGGCGTAGGGTGGGCCGTCATGCAGGATGAATTTACCGCGCCCCGCGCGGGTGGCGCGGGTCTGGCCATGCAGGTCTTGCGCCTGCCATTGGGCAAGGATGCCGGGTTCCTTCTGTGGCAGACCGGCTTTCATCGGAAAGTCGGTCTTGGGCAGAAAGACGGTCTCGCGATAATCATTTGCTTCGGTCATGGCTTTGTCAATCATGGGAGGGCGCTTAGGGCCTCGCGCGCCGCATCGCAATCCTTCGCCATCTGGGCTTTGAGCGCATCGAGCGAATCGAATTTCGCCTCGGGCCGGAGATAGGCGTGCAACACCACCTCGATCTGCTCGCCATAAAGATATTCGTTGAAATCAAAAAAATACGGCTCAAGCAGCTCAACCGGTGGATCGAACGTTGGCCGGATGCCGAGGTTGGCCGCGCCCTGCAATGTTCGGCCATCGGGCAAATGGCCGGTCACCGCATATATCCCGTATTTGGGACGCAGATAGCGGCCAATCTTCAGGTTCGCGGTCGGATAACCAATCGTGCGACCCAGCCGTGCGCCATGCTCGACCTCGCCTTCAATCGAGAATGGGCGGGTGAGCAGGCGGGTTGCGGTCGCGCAATCGCCCGCCTGCAGCGCGTCGCGCACCCGGCTCGACGAGATCACGCCGATATGATCGGCGAGTGGGGGCACGGCAATCGCATGCAATTCCGGATGTGCGGCGAGGGTCGCGATCGTGCCCGCCCGCCCCCTGCCGAAGGTGAAATCCTCGCCGGTCACCACCGCCGACGCGCCCGCCAGCCCGATCAGCCAGCCGGTGATGAAATCCTCGGCGCTAGTTTTGACCAGTTCGGCATTGACATCGAACACCAGCATCGCATCGGCTCCGGCAGCCGCAAACAGCCGCGCACGCTGTTCGAGCGAGGTCAGGCGGAACGGCTCGGCCTCGGGGTGGAAATAGCGCACCGGATGCGGATCGAAAGTGGCGACGACCGCAGGTACGCCCGCCGCGCGCGCACGACTGACCGCGACACCGACCACAGCCTGATGCCCAAGATGAAAACCGTCAAAATTGCCGAGCGCGATCACCCCGCCGCGATAATCCGCGGGTAACGGACTAGAGCCATCAAATCTTTTCATGCGTGCAGGCTATAATGCGGCATTCAGGCACGGACAAGCGTGATGAAACTGAAGGCCGGGGTGGCGCCGTGCGCCGGATGATCTACCCGCACGCCCGTACGCCATTCCGGGCCGAAGGGGGGGACGATGGTGTCGCCCTGCGCGTCGATATGCACTTCGGTCAGCTCGATCCGGCTGGCATGGGGGATGAACAGCGCATATATTTCCGCACCGCCGACAACCGATATGCGCGGCACATCGCCCGCCAGCGCCAGCGCTACCGCTACTGTATGCGCCACATCCGCACCCGCAGCCGACCAATCCGCATCCCGGGTCAGCACTACATGACGCCGACCGGGCAGTTTGCCCGGTAGCGTTTCAAACGTCTTGCGCCCCATGATCATCGGCGCGCCCAGCGTGAGCGCTTTGAAACGTTTGAGATCGCCCGGAATATGCCAAGGGAGCTTGCCGTCCACCCCGATCACGCCATTTTGCGCGCGGGCGAGAATGAGGACAATTTCAGGTGTGCTCACACCGCCACCGGGGCGGGAATGTGAGCGTCTGCCTCATAACCCTTCAGCGCAAAATCCTCATAGGCATAGGCATCGATGCCCGGCGCGCGGCGTTTGAGGGTCAGGTGTGGCAACGGCTTCGGCGTGCGGGTCAGTTGCAGCTTCGCCTGTTCAAGATGGTTGAGATAGAGGTGACAATCACCGCCAGTCCAGATGAAATCACCGACCTTTAGCCCGCACTGATCGGCGAGCAGGTGGGTGAGCAGCGCGTAAGACGCGATGTTGAACGGCACCCCGAGAAACACATCTGCCGAGCGCTGGTAGAGTTGAAGCGAGAGGCGCCCGTTCGCGACGTGCGTCTGGAACAGGCAATGGCAGGGCGCGAGCGCCATGGCGTGAAGGTCGCCGGGATTCCATGCCGACACAATCTGGCGGCGCGAGGCGGGATTGGTTTTGATCTGTTCAATGAGTTCCTTTATCTGATCGATGTGCCGACCATCAGCAGTCTCCCAATCACGCCATTGCTTGCCATAGACCGGGCCGAGGTCGCCTTGGTCGTCCGCCCATTCGTTCCAGATGCTCACCTTGCGCTCCTGCAACCAGCGCACGTTGGAGTCGCCGCGCAAAAACCAGAGCAGTTCAATGAAAATGGATCGTGTGTGTAATTTCTTGGTGGTGAGCAGCGGAAAACCGGCGCGCAGATCGAAGCGCATCTGGTGACCGAACACGCTCAATGTGCCGACGCCGGTGCGATCCTCTTGGGCGCAGCCGTCAGCCAGAATGCGCTGAACCAGGTCGAGATATTGCCGCACTAAGTCGCGACTCCGGGGAGCAGACGTGGGCGTGCATTTTCGTCAATCGCAACAAAGGTGAATAGCGCCTCGGTCACTTTGACGACGGTTCGTCCCAAATCACGCATCGCCATCACTTCAATGCGAATACCGAGCGAGGTGCGTCCGCGCCGCTCGACCCAGGCAAAAACCGAAATCACATCGCGAACAAGGATCGGCGCGATAAACTTCATCGCATCAATCGCGACCGTAGCGGTATGCCCCTGCGATTCAGAGTGCGCAACAATACCCCCTGCAATATCCATCTGGCTGAGCACCCAACCACCAAAAATATGGCCGTTTGAATTGATGTCACTTGGACCAGGGACGACTTTGAGAATTGGTTCTATCCCATCGGGCCGCATCTTTTTCTCCTGTTGGGTCTATGGTTTCATCGTCATAACCGCTCGCAGCACTGATGAAGGAAAGCCCCATCAGTGCTGCCGTCAGCATGACCATGGCAAAAATACCAAGGCTGATCGCGATGATGAAGTGTATGGGGGGCGGACCCTCCAGCTTCCAGTCAATCGCAATGCCAAGTGCCAGCAACAGCGGCATGATTACAGCCAGCCGCGTCATGGCCTTGCGATAGCGCCGCCAGGCTTGCGCACGGGCACTACCCATTTCCGGTTTGCTTGGCATGGACATGGCGTTACTTTGGGAGCAAGTTGTGAACTAAGCAAGAGACGAGTCGCATATCGTCCGGGAAAATTAGGAGAAATTGATGACGATCAAAGCAATCCTCGCGGCAAAACCGGTTGCAATAATCTCGATCCATCCTTCAGTTAAAGTTACTGAGGCCATCGCTCTGCTCGCGGAAAAGCGGATTGGTGCACTGCCTGTGGTAGAAGATAGTCTGGTAAAAGGGATATTTTCCGAACGCGATGTTATTTATGGTCTTGCGCGCGCGGGCGCCGCCTTCCTGAATGAAAATGTCGGTGCTGTCATGACTTCTCCTGCCCTGACCGTGTCATCGGAAAGCAATGTCATGGCTGCGTTGTCGCTCATGACGATGCGCCGTGTTCGCCACTTGCCTGTCGTCGATGGAAACACGCTGCTCGGTTTTATTTCGATTGGCGATCTGGTTAAATATCGCATTGACAAAATTGAAGCAGAAGCCGCTGCCATGCGCGACTATATTCAGGGCGCCTGAGCGTCCGCGTCATTGATCCTCCACCAGCCGTCGATACATATCCGGTCGCCGATCACGGAAAAAGCCAAAGGTGGCGCGGTGCTGGCGCGCGCAGTTTACGTCGATTTTCGCATCTAACACACCACTCACACTCTCGCCGAATTCGGCCAGCATATCGCCACGTTCATCTGCAATGAACGAATGACCATAATAGCTCTGGTGCGTGCCATTCACCTCTTCTGCGCCAATCCGGTTGGCGGCCACCACCGGCACGACATTGCTCACCGCATGGCCGATCATCGCGCGCCGCCACAGCCTTGACGTCTCAAGCGCTTCGGCGGCGGGCTCATCGCCAATTGCGGTCGGGAACAGCAATACATCCGCACCCATCAACATCAGCGCGCGCGCGGTTTCGGGATACCATTGATCCCAGCAAATGCCGACGCCGAGCACCCCGTAGCGCGTCTCCCACACTTTGAACCCGGTGTTGCCGGGGCGGAAATAGAATTTTTCGCAATAGCCAGGCCCATCGGGGATATGGGCCTTGCGATAGACACCCATCACCGCACCGGTATCATCTATCATCGCAAGTGCGTTGTAATAATGCGGTCCGTCGCGCTCGAAGAAAGAGCAAGGGATATAGGCTTTAAGTTCGGCCGCGAGCGCCTGCATCGCTTTCACCGCTTTATGTTCGCCCACCGGCGCAGCGCGCGCAAAGAAACGCTCGTCCTGATGCTGACAGAAATAATGCCCCTCAAACAGTTCAGGCGGCAGGATGATGTTTGCACCCCGGCCCGCCGCTTCGCGCACCAGTGTCGAAACACTTAAGATATTATCGTCAATATCATCCGACAGACAGAGCTGGAGCGCTGCAACATGCATCATAACTTAACCCCATACCGCGCGGCGATCAGGCTCGTCACCCAAAAGCAGGGGAAAATTGTGACACAGGCCATCAGTAAAGCAGGCCAATAACCCCAGCCCTGCCTCATCAGCAGCGGCAACACAAAAAACATGGGTAAAGTTGGAACAATAAACCAGAGACCAGCGCTCGAATAGGCGGCGATCCGGTCATTATCGCGCGTATCAAACCACAATATGCTCATCGCCAGAATCGAGGTTAACGGAAGCGTGCCCAATACAGCCCCCGCTGCCGGATTACGACGCGCAATCAGTGTAATCGCAGCGATAATTGCGCCTGAAATCAAAGTACGCAGTAAAAAAGCAAGGATCATGCTTTGGGTACCTGCTGAGTGATGCAATGGAACGAACCGCCGCCGGTGAGAAGGGCGTTGGCCCGAAGTCCCATCGTTTTACGCGCGGGAAAGAGTTTGGCAATGGCGGCCACGGCGGCAGAATCTGAAACTGTGCCATAGGTTGGCACCACTACACTCATGTTTCCGATATAGAAATTCATATGGCTGGCGGGCAGCGGCGCACCCTCGTCATCTTCCAGCCGCCCGAGTGAGGGGATACTCACCACGTCCACACCGAACGCAGCCGCGCGGGCATGGGCATCAGCGATTGCGCCCAGATTGGGGTCATCCTCAGCTGCTTCAGGCAGTGCCAGGACCCCCGGCGCTACGAAACGCGCGAGATTGTCCACATGGCCGTCAGTATGATCGTTCGCCAGCCCTTCGCCAAGCCAAAGCAGCCGTTCAATCCCCAGTTCACTGCGCAGTCTGGCCTCGATTTCGGCGCGAGACATCCCCGGATTGCGGTTCGGGTTGAGCAGGCATTGCTCGGTCGTCACCGCCAGTCCCGCGCCATCGACATCAAGCGCGCCGCCCTCCAATATCCAGTCGCGCGTCGTAACGCGGATGCCATAGTCTGAGGCCAGCCGCGCGCCGATCGTATCGTCATACTGCAATTCATATTTGCCGCCCCAGCCATTGATTTTGTGGTGCAGCGCCAGGCGTTGCCCGTATGTATCGCGCACCACAATCGCCCCGGTATCGCGCAACCAGACATCGCCAAATGGCTGTGTGGCCACGAGCGCGGCATCGCCAGCCAGCGCCCGCGCCTTGGCGGCCGCCACGTCATCATTGGCGACCAGAATCACCTGTTCGCCCCTGCCCCCGGCATGAACAGCGCGGGCGAATCCAGCGACTTCCTCCTGCGCAAGATCCAGATCTTCCAGCCACAGATCGGCGTGGCTCGGGAAGCCAATCCACACCGCCTCGTGCGGCTGCCATTCCGCGAGAAGCCGGGTTGCAGTCATGATCCAGTCATAGCGCCACTTCTGCGTCAGACAATCAGCAATTCGATAAGACTCTATTGACGAACAATAAAAATTACGTCATCATGATATTTAATATCAAATAAGGGTGATTTTCATGCATTTGAAGCGTATCGCCGTGCTAGGACTGCTGTATGCCATGGCGCCGGCTAGCGTAGCGCAGGCGACTCAACAACTCCCCCAAGATGCCGTACCCATCCATTATGATATTCATGTCACGCCCGACGCCAATACGCTACGTTTTTCGGGCAATGAGCATGTGGATATGCGAATCACGCGTTCAACGGCCAATATAACACTTAACGCAGCCAATCTTGAAATCACAAAAGCGACGGCTGACGGTCGTTTGCAGGGCATGGTTACACTCGACAAGGCAGCTCAAACCGCGACTATTCACTTTGCCGGGCCGCTTGGCGTGGGCATTCACCGGCTTGCGCTCAGCTACACAGGCAAGATCAACAATTCGTCGGCCGGCTTCTTCTATCTCGATTACAAGGGTGAGGGCGGCAAGAACGAGCGGATGCTGCTCACCCAATTTGAAGCGCCCGATGCACGCCGCTTTGCGCCGCTGTGGGACGAACCGGCGATCAAGGCGACCTTCACCCTCAGTGTAACCTTGCCCGCCGCACAAAATGCCTATTCAAATATGCCCGCCGCCAAAACGTCACTCGGTGCCGATGGCACCAAGGAGGTGGTGTTCCAGCAATCGCCAAAAATGTCGAGCTACCTGCTGTTTCTAGGCCTCGGCAACCTGGAACGCCACACCTTCATGTCCGGCCGGACCGAAGTCGGCATCATTACCCGCAAGGGTGCCGGACATCGCGGCGATTATGCGCTGGCCAGCGCAGCGCGGATCCTCAAATACTATAACGACTATTTCGGCACGCCCTATCCTCTTCCCAAGCTCGACATGGTGGCTGCGCCCGGTCAGAGCCAGTTCTTCTCGGCAATGGAAAATTGGGGTGCGATCCTTTATTTTGAGGACGCCGTGCTGGTTGATCCAAAGCTTTCCAGCGAAAGTGACAAGCAAGACGCCTTCATTACGATCGCGCACGAAATGGCGCATCAATGGTTCGGCGATCTGGTGACGATGAAATGGTGGGATGATCTCTGGCTCAACGAGGGCTTTGCATCATGGATGGAAATCAAGGCAACCAACGCGCTCAACCCGGAATGGCATGTCGATGCGCAGACGATCGACTGGGCCAGACAAGCGGCCTTCAATCTCGACTCCCGCAGCTCCACACACCCGATCATCCGCCACATCGATTCGGTCGATCAGCTCGCCGGCGCTTTTGACAACATCACCTACCTCAAGGGACAGGCAGTGATCGGGATGATCGAGGGTCAGCTCGGTGCGGACAAGTTCCGCGCCGGCATTCGCAATTACATGGCGCGCTACAAATATGGCAACACTGAAACCGACCAGCTCTGGGATGAGCTGGAGAAAGCATCGGGCAAGGATATCAAGACTGTCGCCCATGCCTTTACGTTGCAAGGCGGAGTGCCGCTGATCCGGGTGAGATCGGATGGCTGTACGGACGGCAAGCGTCGTGTCATGCTGGATCAGGATCGGTTCGGGGCCGACGCCGCATCAAAGGAATGGCGTGAATGGCCGGTGCCGGTGAATATCCGCAGCACGACTGGAAATGGCTCAGCGACTGTGCGCGGTCATGGTATGCGCACGATCAATGTTGCGGGCTGTGCACAAACCATCATCAACCCGGGCCAGACCGGTTATTACCGGACGATGTATGACGGCGATACCACAGGTGAAATTACCAAATCGCTCGCCAAATTGCCGCTGATCGACCAGATCGGTATCATCAATGACGCGCGCGCGCTTGCCGGGGCCGAATATCAACCCGCCAGTGTCTATCTCGACATGATTTCGGCCATTCCGGCAACCGCAGACCCGCTGGTCTGGGAGATGATTGCGCGCGATTTGGGCGGTTATGACACATTGTTCGCCGATACGGCCATGCGCCCGGCCTTCCGCGCCCGCGCCTTGGCCCTGCTGCACCCGCAATGGGCGCGCATCGGTCTCGCCCCCAAGCCCGGCGAATCGAGCAGCATGAGCCAGTTGCGCGAAACGCTGATCGGCACGCTCGCGCAGTTGGGCGATGCTGACGCGCGGGCACAAATCCATGCCGCGCTGCAAGCTGATTTTGCAGGCACGGCCAAGTTGCCGGGTGCCACCCGCAAATCGGTGCTTTATGCCTATGCGGGCTTCATGTCGGCGGCCGATTGGGATGCACTTCATGCCCGCGCCAAATCGGAAACCGATCCCCTGCTCAAGCAGGATGAGTATCAGGCCTTGGGATCAACGCGCGATCAGGCA
>JAGWQR010000257.1 GCA_028869975.1 Alphaproteobacteria bacterium
AAGGCGAGCAAGGATGAACTCGAAAAGCGCACCCTCCTCGGTTATGCGATGCTGCTCTCCCTGCGAGGCGTGCCTGTAATCTACTATGGCGACGAGCAGGGCTTTATCGGCCACGGCGATGACAAGGATGCGCGGCAGGACATGTTTGGCAGCAAGGTCGCGAGCTATAATGACGATATGCTGCTCGGCACCAGCGCGACCACCGCAACACCGCGTTTCGATACCAGCCACCCCTTCTATAAGGCGATCGCTGAAATGAACCGCATCCGTCGCGTCACGCCAGCATTGCGCCACGGTGACCAGATTTTCCGCACCAGCGAGGATGATCCCGGGCTGATCGCGGTCAGCCGCAAACTGCCCGGCAAGGAGGGAGAGGTGCTGCTCGTGTTCAACACCTCAGCGCACACAATCAAACGGCAGGTGCTGGTTGATAGCGCCTCCGCCCACTGGCACAGCCTGCACGGGCACTGCGCCAACGCACCCAGCGCACCGGGGAGCTACCCCATCACCCTCGCCCCGTTTGATTATCTTTTTTGCACGACTGGAAATTGACGATGAACCAGCTTAATCCGAGCACCATGACGACACAGGACAATTGGTGGCGGGGCGCCACCCTTTACCAGATATATCCGCGCTCATTCGCGGACACAAATGGCGATGGCGTGGGCGATCTGCCCGGCATCACGGCGCATCTCGATCATGTCGCGTCGCTGGGTGTTGATGGCATCTGGCTGTCGCCCTTCTTCACCTCACCCATGGCCGATTATGGCTATGATGTGTCCGATTATTGTGATGTTGATCCGGTGTTCGGTACGCTTGACGATTTCAAGGTGCTGATGGCGCGCGCGCACGAACTCAATCTCAAGGTCGTCATCGATCAGGTCTATGCACACACATCTGATGAACATCCCTGGTTTATCGAGAGTCGGGCGACGCGCGATAACCCACATGCCGACTGGTATGTCTGGGCCGATGCCAAGCCCGATGGTTCGCCTCCGAGCAACTGGCAATCGGTGTTTTACGGCCCGGCCTGGACCTGGGATGCGCGGCGCAAACAGTATTTCATGCACAATTTCCTGCCCGAGCAGCCGCAGCTTAACGTGCACAATGAAGCGGTGCAGGCCGCGTTGCTCGATGCGGCGCGTTTCTGGCTTGATCTCGGCGTTGATGGTTTCCGGCTCGATGCGCTCAACTTCGCCTTCCACAACCAGGCACTGACCAACAACCCCCGTGCGCGCCATAAAAATCCATCCCGCCCGTTCGATTTCCAGAAACACACGCACAATATGTCGCAGCCTGAACTGGTGCCGTTTGTCGAGCGGCTGCGCACGTTGATGGACAGCTATGGCGCGCGCTTTACCGTGGCGGAAATCGGCGGTGACGATCCCACCCGCGAGATGCAGCTCATCACGCGCGGCGAAACCCGGCTCAACACCGCTTATAATTTCGACTTCCTCAATGACAAATCGATGTCGCCGCGTGAAATTGCACATGTGATGGCGAAATGGCCCGACGCAACTTGGCCAAGCTGGGCTTTCTCCAACCATGATTCGATGCGCGTGGTCAGCCGCAGCGCGCAGGGGCGGGATCCACAAGGCTTTGCCAAGCTGATGATGGCGCTGCTGCTCGCGTTGCGCGGGAATATGTTCATCTACTATGGCGAAGAACTCGGCCTGCACCATGCCGATGTGCCGTTCGAGCGGCTCCTCGATCCCGAAGCAATCCGCAACTGGCCCGAAACGCTGTGCCGTGATGGCGCGCGCACGCCGATGGTGTGGGATGGCGCGGCGGCGCATGGTGGATTCGGCACGGCAGAGCCATGGCTGCCGGTTGATGCCCGCCACCTCGCGCAGAGCGTAATGGCGCAGGAAGCCGACCCGGCATCCATGCTCCATTTTACCCGCACGATGATGCGGCTGCGCCAGGCCTCACCCGCGCTGCGCCATGGCGATTTCCGGTTGCTCAAGGCGGATGCGAATATCCTCGCTTTTACCCGCACCGAGGGCCATGAGACGCTGCTCTGCGTGTTCAATCTGGGACACATGGCCGGAACTTTCAAAGCCCCCGAATCTGCATGGCATTCGGTTCTCACACTGGGAGGCGCAGCACCCGATAAGGCACGTGTGCCTGTGCTCGGAGCCTGGATCGCGCGGAAATAAGCTAAAGCGCGCTGCCACAAGATTTGCGCACGACCAGATGGGTGGGCAAAATCTGGTTGGGGGCGGGTTCACCGCGAATGAGCTTTAATACTGTGCTGACAAGCGCTTCGGCTGCAAACTGAACATCCTGCACCACAGTTGTCAGTGCGGGATTGCAGAAATCGGCCGCTGGAATGTCATCAAATCCGACAATCGCAATATCCTCGGGCACGCGCTTGCCAATATCTCGTGCAGCACGCATAGCCCCGATCGCAATCATGTCCGATGCGGCAAACACAGCGTCGATATTGGCATGAGTACTGAGCAATGTGGCCATTGCTGCATAACCCGCTTCCTGCGAACTGATTGCATCAACCTGGCATTCCGGGCAAGGCTTCAACCCGATCGTCGCCAGCGCCTGCGCATAGCCTTTATAGCGAGACAGGAACTCGGGATAATGTTCGTCTGCAGCACCGAGAAACGCAATATGCCGCCGCCCCAGCCGGATCAGATGGCTAGTCGCATCGCGCCCGCCCTGAACATTGTCGCTACCGATGGTGGTGCCGATCTGCGTTTCATCGGGCAGACCCCAGCGCACAAAATGCGTGTCCTGCTCTACCAGCCGCTCAAGCACCGGCGCATATTCGATATAATCGCCATAGCCGAGGAGGATGATGCCGTCCGCTTTGCGACTATCTTCATAATCAACATGCCAGTTGCCCGAAAGCTGCTGGAATGAAATCAGCAAATCATAGCCTTGCTGTGCACAGGCGCGGGTGATTGATCCGAGCATAGCCAGAAAAAATGGATTTATATTGGACTCATCTGTGGTCGGATCCTCGAAGAACAGGAGCGCCAGCGTATTTGAATGCTGCGAACGAAGATTCGAAGCATTCTTGTCCACCGAATAGTTGAGCTGACGGGCTATTGCCTCAATTCGCTGCCGCGTCTGCGGGCTGACCGACGGGCTCCCACGTAATGCACGCGATACCGTGGGCTGCGAAACCCCGGCAAGGGCAGCGATGTCAAATGATGTGGGCCTGCTGGTCATTCAGGTGTGGTTATATCCTCCGCACCCGAAGCTAGGCGCACTGCACACGGAGGTAAAGTCAATTATGCATATTATGCCTGATTTTAGCGTCAAAGCCGACACCGGCAACGCACTACGCGCACCTCAATGCATACGTATTCCGAAAAAAATCGATAGAAAGCGCGGGGTGTAAGGGATAATGCATAAGCAACGCCGACGCTTCTGATCGCGGACGTCGGCATAATGAAACTAGGTGAGGGAAATATTCATGAATACTTTGAACTTCATCCGTGCACGTTCTGCGGCCAAATCAGGCGTCAGTGCGTTAGCCCTGTGTGGCGTTGCCAGTCTCGCCGGTGCTGGAAATATGGCCTATGCGCAATCGGCAAATACGCCCGCGCCCAAACAGGTTGCCGCGCAGACTGACAGCCCGGACATTGTGGTCACCGGCTTTGCCAATTCATTGGCAGAGGCCAATCGCACCAAGAAGCTTGCGGTTTCGGTGGTTGATTCTATCTCGGCGGAAGATGTCGGCAAGCTGCCCGATGTCTCGATTGCGGATGCGCTGGCGCGTGTGCCGGGCGTTGCCGTGCAGTTGGCATCAGGCCGCGCAAAATATATATCCATTCGTGGTTTCGGCCCAGATTATACAACTGCCACGCTCAATGGTCGCGTGATGGCGACTGTGGATGACAATCGCCGCTTCGATTTTGGCCAATATCCTGGCGAGCTGTTTCAGGAGATCGATGTCATCAAAACCCCGACCGCTGATCTGCTCAACCAGGGACTGGCCGGAACGGTCGATCTGAAAACCTATGATCCCTTGACCCACAAGAAGACACTCTCGATCAACCTGCAGGGTCAGATGGGTCAGTATGGTGCGCTCAACCCCGAAGCGAGCAACAAGGGCTATGAGGGTACGCTGCTTTATATGAACAAGTTCGCCGATAATACGATTGGTGTGTCGTTCGGCCTGTCGGCGATCAAGGATCCCACGCAGGATTATCACTGGGCCACTGGTGGCGGCAACGGCAACTATTACGGGCCGGGCAATCCTGATGCGGCGGGCAATATCGGCCCGGATGACATTCAGAATTATGTCAACTCGAACACGCTCTATCGGCAGTCGGCATTCGGGCACATCGTCTATCGGCCGAACAACAAGTTCGAAATGTCGGTGGATGCGCTCTATACCCAGTCGAAAATACGTGAATATTCACGCGGCTGGGAAATGCCACTGGCGAGTTGGAGCCATGACAGCCTCATTCCCGGCACCGAACAGGCAACGAATGGCTATGTCACGTCCGAGCAGTGGAACGTCAACCCGGTGCTGCGCAACGACTTCAACACGTCTGATGCCGACACGTTCGGCCTGGGCTGGAACATGAAATACGGTCTGTCGGATTCGCTCAAACTTGTGCTCGATGCCAACTATTCACACGCCCATCGCCATGACAATACCTATGAAATATACGGCGGTGTTTCCTTCCAGAATGTCGGCACAACCGGCAATCCGCCCTTTGGCACGGCCACCGTCACGCGCCAGCCGGATGGTACCTATGGCGTCAATATTGCGGGCATAAACTATGCCAATCCATCGCAGGTTTCACTCACGGATCCGCAGGGCTGGGGACAGGTCGGCTTCAACAACGTGCCCGACGTAACCGATACGGTGAAGGGGCTGCGTGCGGAACTGGACGGCGCGCTGCATTCCAGCTTCTTCAAAAGCTGGGAAGCGGGCGTCTATTATAATGATGAAAAGAAGGTCTCGAACTATTCGGGCTATTTCATCTGCCTTCCAGGGGCCGCAGGCACCGCGACTGTTGCCGGATGCGGCAACTGGCCGGGGCTGAATGGCGGGCCGAACAGTGTTGCCATCCCGTCATCGATCATTACCGGCTCGGTTGAGCCCTATGGTGTCACGGGCACGAATATCATTGCTGTCGATCCGATTGCCGCCCAGAATCTTCTGCGTACAGCGCCGCAATCCCTCGCCAATGACTCTGCACGTGACTGGACGGTGGAAGAGAAGGTGCTGACCGGCTATTTCCAGGCCAATATCGATACCATGGCGGGTGCGGTGCCGTTGCGCGGGAATATCGGCTTTCAGGTTGTGAACACCGATCAATCCTCAGTCGGGAATATCGCACTCAACGCAACGACATTTACTCAAACCTACACAGATACGAAATATACTTATTTCCTGCCTGCTGTAAATCTCAACCTGGAACCCAGCCATAACTTCTTTGTCCGGCTGGCGGCGAGCCGCACATTGGCCCGCTCGATCCTGGAAGACGAGAATGCGTCATACGGGGTGAGTTATTGCGGCGCACAAGGATGTACCACCGTGCCGCAAATTAATGGGAAAACGCCGCTGCTCCAGGGCAATGGTGGCAACCCCTATCTGCGCCCCTATTTCTCGAACAATGTCGATATTTCGATCGAGAAATATTTCGCGCATGATCTGGGTAAAATATCACTGGCGGGCTACTACAAGTGGATCACCAATTTCACCACCCAGAACCAGAACCTCAACTCAGGCAGTATCAATGCCAACGGGCCGGCTGTGCAAACCGCTTACACGTCGGATTGCTCGGCCTATTCAAGCCTCGTCACCAATACGGCGCTGCTTACCAATACGGCCTATACGCTGCAATGCTACTCGCAGGCACCTACCAATGATGGCCGGGGCTATGTGCAGGGCTTTGAAGCCAGCTTCGAACTGCCCTTAAAGGCCCTGACACCCGCATTGGACGGCTTCGGCTTTGGCGCAAACTATGCCTATGCCGAGAGCAGCCTGAAGTTCAGCAATGGCCAGAGTATCACCCTGCCCGGCCTGTCGAAGGGCGATTTCCAGGGTGTTATCTGGTTTGAGAAATATGGCTTCAACGCGCGTATTCAATATGAACATCGCACCGCGTTCCTTGGCGATTATCAGCTCTTCAATGCGCAGGTCGAGGCCAATCTGACCAAGGCGCAGGATCTGGTGGATGCGCAAATCGGCTATGATTTCAAGAAGGGCCCGCTCAATGGCCTGTCGGTTTACATCCAGGGCCATAATCTGACGAACGCCAAGACGATTTCCTACGTCAATAATGATCCCAACGAAGTCAATATCCGCGACCAGTATGGCTCAACCTATATTGCCGGCGTTACGATGAAATTCTAATTGCTCCCGCAAACGACCAATCAGGGCGGCCTGTTCCTTTGCAACACGCCGCCCTTTTCTTTTGATGCGTAACATGCATAATCGGTAACGATGCACCCGAGCACGCCCTACCAAATCCTCATTGTCGGCGGTGGCACCGCAGGCTGGATGGCGGCGGCCGTGCTCGCGCGCTACCTTCCTGCACAACATTATGCGATCAGCCTGATTGAATCGGACGAGATCGGCACGGTCGGCGTGGGCGAGGCAACGATCCCGCAGCTTCAACTTTTGAATGCTGTGCTTGGGATTGATGAAGCGGACTTCATGCGCGCCACGCAGGGCACCTATAAACTGGGAATTGAATTTGTCGGCTGGGGGTCAACTGCATCGCGCTATATCCACGCCTTTGGTGAAGTCGGGCGGCAGATCGGACACCTTCCTTTTCAGCATTACTGGTTGCGGGCGCATGGTGTCGGACATAATATCCCTTTGGAGGCTTATACGCTCAACGCCGCCGCCGCTTATGCCGGGAAGTTCGGCAAAGGCCCAGAGGCAGAATCTAAAATGCTTGGCGGGTTGGTTCATGCCTTCCATATCGATGCATCACGTTATGCCCAATTTTTGCGTGCCTATGCTGAAGCACGGGGCGTCAGGCGCATTGAAGGCCGGGTTGTTGATACCACAAGACACGCAGAATCGGGTGATGTCAGCTCAGTCATCCTGGCAAGCGGCAACTCCGTGAACGCCGATCTCTTCATCGATTGCTCGGGCTTTGGCGGACTGCTGATCGAGCAGGCATTGGCAACCGGCTATGAACACTGGTCGCACTGGTTGCCCTGTGATCGTGCGCTCGCCCTGCCGTGTGAAAGTGTGACGGAGATTACGCCCTATACGCGCGCAACCGCCCACAAGGCCGGCTGGCAATGGCGCATTCCCTTGCAGAACCGGATCGGCAATGGTCATGTCTATTCTTCGGCGCACATCAGTGATGATGATGCCGCCAATATCCTGCTCGCCAATCTTGATGGCACCCCGCTCGCCGACCCGCGCCCGCTCCGGTTTTCGACGGGGCGGCGCAAGAAGTTCTGGAATCATAATGTGGTGGCGCTGGGGCTGGCGGCAGGCTTTATCGAGCCGCTCGAATCAACCAGCATTCATCTGGTGCAATCGGGGCTGGAACGACTGATCCGCTTTTTGCCGCGCGGCAGGATAGAGGCCGCAGATGTTGCCGCGTTCAACGCACAAACCATTATTGAGTGGGAAAGCGTGCGCGATTTCCTCATTCTCCATTACCATGCCAACACGCGCCCGGAACCGTTCTGGCAAGCCTGCGCTACCATGGCGGTGCCCGATATGGTTGCAGAGAAAATTGCATTGTTCCGCGCCAACGGCAGAATTATGCGCCGGCAGGAAGAACTCTTCTCGGAAAATGGCTGGCTTCAGGTCATGCATGGGCAAGGCCTGTCACCACAGGGCTATCATCCGCTTGCCGATATTCCGGGCGATGCGGAGCTGGACGAGTTACTGACGCTGCTTCGTCGAACGATCCGCAAAACTGTGGCGGCGATGCCACCCCATGCGCGCTATATCGCCGCGCATTGTCGCGCATCCTAGTCCCCCATCAGGAAAGTATTGACGGTCAGCCGCCCGGCTTGCGGATCCGCGCTCAAATTGGGGTGGGCTGGCAGATCAGCACAGTGCAGGACATGACCGCGATAAATGATCGCGCGGTTAAATCGTGCCTCATAGCGCGCAATCCTCTCGAACAACGGCGTATCGCCACCAATATAGGCGGGCGCTGGCAAGCCATGGTGGGCCACGTCGCGGTGCAGCGCGGCATCATAGGCACTATGGTTGTCCGCCGTAATCTGTTCAAAGCCCGTGCTCTTGTGCCGGTAAAATCCTGTGCCGCCCATTTCTGCCTCCCCCAGATAATGCAGGAGCGCAAGACATCCTGGCTGCAACCCGTCATAATGGGGAATACGCTGGATCGGCGTCAGGCGCGCGGGTGGCGTTGTCACCAGCGAATACATCGCCTCAACCAGCCGTGGCGGCGTGTGCAGACCAAATGTTTCCATGATGATCTGCTCAACCGGGGCCAGGTAGGCAGCCACATCCTGCGGTGCAACGCTGGCGCGCACGCCGGGATAATGCTTGCCCATCGGCTTGTAGATCAGCGCCTGCGCCTTGGCCCGCAGCGCTACAGGGTCAGCAACAAAATCATCGATGATCAGCACAGGGTGCTCGCCATGGCCAATGCGTTCAAAGCGCACGCCGGGCGCGGTGGCGATGCCACTCACACCCCGCTCTCGGCGCGGCAATGTTGCGCAATATAATCATCATGGCTGGGGAATGTTGCAGCCGCATCGCGCAGCATCGTCCGCAATTTGCGCAGATGCCCGGCCCCGTCAATTTGCGGCCGCGCGTCGATCATGCGATCGTAAGTCTGTGGCACCCAGCCCTGCCCCAGATAAAGCGCCAGCCAGCTCGGATTGCGAAACAGTTCATCCTGAGGTGAGACCAGTCGCCCGGCCCCCATGAAATGCTTGATTTTATAAGCGAGTTCATCGGGCACCGCCATAGCGGCGCAGGCCTGCCAGAAAGGTTCTGGCCTGCTGTTCGCCTTGTAATGCAGGATTATGAAATCGCGCACGCGCTCATATTCATTGGTGGTGGCGCGGTTATATTCCTCCGCCAGCAAGGGATCCTGTTGCCCGTCGGGGAGGAGCAGCAGCAAACGCTCGATGCCCATATGAATTAGGTGAAGTGAAGTCGATTCAAGCGGCTCCATAAACCCGGCGGCCAGCCCGAGCGCCACACAATTATGGTTCCAGAATTTCTTGCGCCGCCCGGTGGTGAACCGAAGGCGGC
>JAGWQR010000258.1 GCA_028869975.1 Alphaproteobacteria bacterium
CGATATTGTGGTGCGGCAGGCTGTGGTGAACGGCGGTGACGATCGCGTCATGCCGGTAGCGCCAGCGCGCTGACCTGATTCCGGCTTCATCGCGCGTTGGCGACTGGCGGCCCTCGGCACCGATGAGCAGACGCGCCTTGATCTGGGTGCCATCGGAAAGGGTGGCACGCACTCCTGCTTCATCGCGCGTGACGTTGGTGGCGCGGGTCAGGGGTTTGAAGGTCAGGTGTGGGGTGGTGTCTACAGCGCCGTGCAGCACCTGGCGCAGCACGCGGTTTTCGAGCATCATCCCGACAAAGGAAAGATCGCCTGCGTCATGCGGCTTGGGCGTGAAATCGAGGCAATCCTTTTGAAGCCCGTCGCGCACCTCGATCCGCCTGATCGGGCAGGCCTCGGGCCGCATGGCATCGGTCAGGCCAAGCGCGCCGAACATGGCCCAGGGCGCGCTCGCTATCGCACTCACCCGGCCATCAAAATTTGCGGAGAGTTGTGTTTGCGGTTCTGCGGGATCGACGACGATGCTTGAAATACCGTGCCGGTCGAGCGCAATTGCAGTGGTCAGGCCAACCAGCCCGCCGCCGAGAATGAGAACATCCGTATTCATCAACTCGTCGTATAGTCGATTCGCTTTGTCGCGTCACCGTCGCGACTCGCGTAATCAAGCCAAAAATTTATTGACGCAGAGTCCGCGTCAGGCGCAATATAGATGAAGGGGATATTTTGCCTCCCGGGAGACAGGCTATGGCCGCGCGTACCGCCAATGCCGCGCCGCATTGGCGCCATCATATGAAGCAGGGTGCACTGCGCTCTGGCACGCTATTCGGTGCGCTGTTACTCGCGGTGGGATCGGTCATGATAGCACTTGCGCTCATGAGCTATCATCCCGGGGATGGTGCGCTCAACACGGCAGCAGGCGAAACGGTGCGCAACTGGCTCAGCGTGCCTGGCGCGTGGGTGTCGGATATTCTGCTTTCACTGTTCGGGCCCGCAGTGGCGCTGGTGCTGCCCTTCATGCTGGTCCTTTCACGCAGGATGTGGCAGAACGTGCCGATAGGCAACTGGTTTCGACGCCTTTTGCTGGTGCTTCTGGGTGTGTCGCTCATCGATCTGCCGCTCACCGAAATTCATAGGGGCGCATTTGATGGACTGCCTTATGGGCTTGGCGGTGCGGCGGGGAGTCTGGGATCAGCCTTGCTTCACTTCACGGGTCGTGCTTTCGGACAAAACCATATTGTCAGCATGATAGTCGATGGTGCGGCTTTCGCGGCTGCACTGGCGGGTGTAATGCTCTGGGCGCTCAGTCTGGGCCTGGATGCGCGTGATTATGATTGGTTGAAGGGCGCATCGAAGGCGAAAGCCAAGGCCCTGGCAGCACCCCAAAACGTCAGAACCGCAGAGCCGCCGCCGCCACGGATCGAGGTTCAGCAGGCCCGCTCGAAGCCAAAAATTTCGGATCGCAAACTTGCGGCCGCACCGCCAAAGGAAACAAAAGCGGGGCAGCAGATGCTCGATTTGCGCGACACCTATAATCTGCCGCCGCTCAGCTTGCTCTCGCCGGCGCCGCCTTCCGCCGCCGTTCCGCTCGACAAGGCTGGGCTGGAGCGCAATGCGCGGCTGCTCGAATCGGTGCTCGATGATTTTCATGTCAAGGGGGCGATCACCGAAGTCCGCCCCGGCCCGGTCGTCACAATGTATGAACTCGAACCCGCGAGCGGCATCAAGGCGAGCCGGGTCATTCAGCTTGCCGATGATATTGCACGCAACATGTCGGCGCTGTCGGCGCGGGTCGCCACCATTCCGGGGCGCTCGGTGATCGGGATCGAACTGCCCAATATGAAGCGCGAGGGCGTGGTGCTGCATGAACTTGTGGCATCCCAGGCCTTTGCCGACATGAACGCGCAACTGCCGATCATATTGGGCAAGAATATCGCGGGCGATCCGGTGATTGCTGATCTCGCCCCCATGCCACACCTGCTGGTCGCGGGCACAACCGGCTCGGGTAAATCGGTGGGCCTGAACGCGATGATCGTGTCACTGCTCTACCGCCTGACGCCCGAGCAGTGCAAACTCATCCTGATTGATCCGAAGATGCTGGAGTTGAGCATTTATGACGATATTCCCCACCTGCTCGCCCCTGTAGTCACAGAACCGCCCAAGGCGATCCGCGCGCTCAAATGGGCGGTCGAGCAGATGGAGGATCGTTACCGGATGATGGCCTCATTGGGTGTGCGCGGGCTTGCCGGCTATAACGACAAGGTGCGCGCGGCCAAAGCCAAGGGGCAAACACTGGGTCGCAAGGTGCAGACCGGCTATGATGCCGACACTGGCCTGCCGCTTTATGAGGAAGAGCAGCTCGATTATAAAATCCTCCCCCAGATCGTCATCGTGGTTGATGAGCTTGCCGACCTGATGATGACGGCGGGCAAGGAGGTTGAATTCCTCATCCAGCGGCTGGCGCAGAAAGCGCGCGCGGCGGGCATCCACCTCATCATGGCGACGCAGCGGCCTTCGGTTGACGTTATCACCGGTGTTATCAAGGCGAACCTGCCGACACGGATCAGCTTTGCGGTGACGAGTAAAATCGACAGCCGCACCATCCTGGGCGAGCAGGGCGCGGAGCAACTGCTCGGCAAGGGCGACATGCTCTATATGCCGGGCGGCAAGCAGATCGCGCGCGTCCATGGCCCGTTTGTGAGCGATGACGAGGTGCGCAAGATCGCCGATCATTGGCGCGCGCAGGGCGCACCCGAATATATCAGCGCGGTCACCGAGGAGCCAGAAGAGGGAAGCTGGAGCATGGATGGCGCGCCGACCGGCGAGGAATCGGCCGACGATGTTCTGTTCCGCAAGGCGGTGCAGGTGGTGGCGGAAAGCCAGAAGGCGAGCGTCTCTTATGTGCAGCGTCAGTTGCGCGTGGGGTATAACTCGGCGGCACGCCTCATCGAGCGGATGGAAGCCCAAGGGCTGGTCGGGCGGCCTGACCATGTAGGCCGCCGCGAAGTGCTGATGGATACCGAGGGGCGTCCGCTTTAGGGGTTAGAAACCAAAAAGCCGGCGCAGTCGGCGGGTAATAGCGCCGCGCGTGTTCATCCACGCCTCATAGTCGCGGTAGACCGGGTCGGCGCGCAGATGCCATTCCTCGGTGCGCGCGCGCCAGTAATACACGCCCGACACGCAGGCCATGATGATCGTGTTGCGCACCGCATCCTTCCAGTCGCTGGTCACGATAAACGGCAAAGTTTCCAGCCACCAGAACAGGTTTTTGCTCAAGTAAGCCGGGTGCTTGCTGAACGCATAAGGCCCATGGGTGAGAATGCCCCGATCAGTCAGGTTGGAAAAGCGGATGCCAAACGCCATCGTCGCCCAAGCATAAATGCCGGTAAGCACGACGAGGACGACGCACCAGATGTTCATCAGCGCGCTGACAATGCCCTGCCAATGCGCCGAAACCGGCGTATCGCGCAGCCAGAAAATCCAGTCGCGCGTGTTGACATGATAATCGAGCGGCCCGCCCCCCCCATCAGCACGAACGGCGGATAGCAAATGAGCGCCGCCACCCAGCCCGCCGCATAGGGCGTGGCGGAGCGGATATGCGCATCGAGCGGCTTCAGGGTGAGCAGATAGCCGGTGGTTGCCAGCCCCATGTCGATCACAAACATGAAACTGACCAGCCACAGCGCCAGATGTGTCGAATGGGCGACAATATCATCCCAGGGTTCGAGCACGACGTTGGCGTAACCGCCCGGCACACCCGCGATCATAAACGCCAGAAAAAAAACCTTTACAGCCCAGGCGCGCAGGTGGCGGTTGATCTTTTCCCAGTCGGGTGCGGTCTCGCCCATCAGCCAGGCCCCGAACGCCCAGGTTTCATCATGTGGATCGGCACTGCGCGTATCCGACCAGAAAATATACGGAATCGAGAGCAGAAACATCCAGGCGTAGACCGGAATATAGAGAAATCTGGCCTCCATGACGTCGATCACGAAGGCGTAGGAGCCGGTATGATACCAGCGCGCGGTCCAATACACAGCACCAATCAGCAGCCAGGTTGTCCATAATCCGGCGAGCCGGGTGAGCGAAACCGGCAGGGTCTCGCGCAATTTTCTGGCCGGAATGTCCCAGTTTATGCCGGTGGTCGGGCGGCGATGCACCTTATCGACAAAAACCGACCACAGCATCATCGACACGCCAGCGGCGGCGACACTGCCCAAAGCATACCACTTTCCGCCAAAATCCGTCACATGCAGCTGGGCATTGAGCCAGCGCGCGCCGGCCACCCAGACGAGCAGCCCGGCCAGCCCGATCCAGCCCACGCCGCTCGAAACGGCGCTCGCCGGCCGGGTCATTTTATTGAGATTTGCGTGTGTTTCAGGGGATGTCTGCATGTCCATTCGCCTGCGTTAACAGATCAGGGTTAGCATCTGGTTAAGCGATATGCGCTGTCCTGCGCGCGCATTCTGCTATAGTGGATTGCATAAATGCTTTCCAACACCTGTCCGGAACCTGGAGAGTGATTTTCCAACAAAGCGCAGTTTTCAGCCCTTTTTTGAATCAGGTACGTGCTGCTTGCCGATGGGTTGCACGCGATTCGATGTCGTTTACGTTCGATTCGACGCTGATACTGGTGCTTTTTTTGAGTTTCGAGCCTCGGTTAACACCTCCCAAGTGATTGTGATTGTGTAACATCGTGAAACTTGATAATATCAGTAATAGGGAGGTCCTGTGACTGCTTAGTAAACAAACCCCAATAGATAAACAGGAGTAGATCATGACATTCAGGAACATCACTATTCGCTCTATTGCGATTATAAGTCTTTCCTGCGCGGCAAGCGGTGCCAACAGCCAGCCAGTATCATCGATCCATGTAACAGCACATCCACAGACGGAGAGTGATTCGAGGATGTCTGCGCTCAGTCAGCAGATGAATGCCCTCCACCAGAGTCTTGCACCAAGTCCAAGACCACAGGCCATGGCAGCACCCGCGCTTGGCGCTTCGCATATTGCATCGGTTAATCCCAGCCAGCTTGCCCTTGCCGGCTTACCGCCAAGCACGGCTCAGCAACTTGCGCAACTGACCGCAACCGTCAATTCATTAAAATTGGCACTCGTGCAGGATGAGCAGACAATCCAGGCGCTCCAGCAAAGCTTGACGAATGAAGAATTGATCGAATGGGGCGACAAAAATCAGATGATTACAAATCTGCAGACGGTGAGTGACAACCTGACCCAGTTTGAATCCGCGACGCGCGCTGGACTTGATGAGGATGCCATGGGGGCCATGGAAGGATTCGGGCTTGCCTGCACCGCCGTGAGTTACACGAAAGATTCTAATCAGCAGGCAGATTTCAAGGCCTATACAGGATCAGAGCATTGTGGCCCTTAATGCATACGCACCGCCCCGGCTGAAGCGCGCTTACCGCGCCAGCCCTTTCAGCCGGTAGAGCGCCTCCAGCGCATCACGCGGGGAGAGCGCATCAACATCGAGCGCCCCCAAAGCGGCGTGCAGCGGATCGGGCTTATGCTCTTCCACGACACAAGCAAAGAGCGGCAGATCATCCAGCCCCGCCGCGAGCCCGCCGGTTCTGGCGCGGCCCGCCTCCAGCCTGGCGAGCACGGCCTTGGCACGCGCGAGCACGGCAGGCAGCACGCCGGCAAGGCGCGCGACCGCAATGCCATAGGAGCGATCCGCCGGGCCGGCCGCCACCTCATGCAGCAGCACCAGATCGCCCTTATGCTCGGTGGCGCGGACGTGGGCGTTGGCGAGGCTGGGGAGGGTTTCGGCCAGGCGGGTGAGTTCGTGATAATGGGTGGCGAACAGGCAGCGGCAGGCGTTAACTTCGTGTATGGCTTCCACCACCGCCCAGGCAATCGCCAGGCCATCATAGGTGGAGGTGCCGCGCCCGACCTCATCCAGAATGACGAGCGAGTTGGGTGTCGCCTGCGCCAGGATGGCGGCGGTTTCTACCATTTCGACCATGAAGGTCGAGCGCCCGCGCGCGAGATTATCGGATGCGCCAACGCGGGAGAAGAGCTTGTCCACCAGCCCGAGCGTGGCGGCTTTGGCGGGCACGAAGCTGCCCATCTGCGCGAGCACAGCGATGAGCGCATTCTGGCGCAAAAAGGTTGATTTGCCGCCCATGTTCGGCCCGGTGATGAGCCAGAGCCGTTGGTCAGGGGTGAGCGCGCAATCATTGGCCACGAACGCGCCGCCCTGCTGGCGCAGCGCTGCTTCGACGACTGGATGCCGCCCGGCTTCGATGCTGAACACCGGCGCAGGCACAAAATGGGGCCGCACCCAATCCCCCTCCACCGCGCGCTCGGCGAGGGCGGCGGCCACATCGAGCCGGGCGAGCGCATCGGCTGTGGCCGCAATCTCGTGGCGGCGGGCAAGGGCTTGTGTCACCAGCGCTTCGAAATGCGCGGCCTCGGCGGCGAGGGCGTGCGCCCCGGCCTGGGTGATTTTCACGGCGATCTCGTGCAGTTCGGGAGTATTGAAGCGCACCGCCCCCGCCATCGTCTGGCGGTGGGTGAAGCCCGAGTCTGCCTTCATCAAGGGATCGGCGGATTTCGCGGGCACTTCGATATGATACCCCAGCACATTATTATGCCTGATTTTGAGCGTGGGGACGTTGGTGCGCGCGCGCAACTGCGCCTCCAGCGCGGCCAACGCCCTGCGACCATCGCTGCTGAGCGCACGCAATTCATCGAGCGCGGCATCATAGCCGGGCGCGATAAAGCCGCCGTCTTTGGGATCGAGCGGCGGTGTTTCAACCAGCGCGCGCTTGAACTGCGCCACCAGTGCGCCATGGCCTTCAAGCGCGGGGAGCAGCGCGCAAAGCAGTGCGGGCGGGTAGGCCGCCTGCCCCAGTCGCTCGCGCAGCAGCCGCGCCTGCCCCAGTCCGTCGCGCAACGCCCCGAGATCACGCGGGGAACCCCGCTCCGCGACCAGCCGCCCGAGTGCGCGGGCAATATCAGGGAGCGCCTTCAATTCGGCACGCAGGCCTGCGCGCGCCAGGCTATCGCCCGCATAATGGCCGACCAGATCAAGCCGTGCCATAATCGCGTCCGTATCGCACAGCGGGGCGGAAAGATCAGCCGCGAGCAGCCGCGCGCCCGCGCCGGTCAATGTGCGGTCGAGATTATCAAGCAGGCTGCCTTTGCGCGCGCCCTCCGGCGTGCGGGTGAGTTCAAGGCTGGCGCGCGTGGCGGCGTCAATCGCCATATGGCCGGTGCCTGTGCGCGATAGCGGCGCGCTCAGAAACGGCAGGCGCCCGCGCCCGACATGCTCCAGATACGCCATCAGACCACCCGCCGCCGCCAGTTCGTTCCGCGTGAAGTCGGCTGAGGCGAACAGCGTGGCCAGTTTCTCGGCGGCGCGCTGCGTATCAAAATCGGCACGCGGGCGCAGCGTTGCCCCGGCGCGCACAAAGCCTTCGGGGGCGATAATTTCACCCGCTGATAGCCGCGCGAGTTCGGCATCGAGCGCATCCGCGCCAAGCTCCACCAGCTCAAATCGCCCGGTTGAAATATCCGCCGCCGCCAGCCCGATTTTGCCACCTACTTCGCACACCGCCACCAGCCAGTTGGAGGTGCGCGCCTCAAGCAGCGCCTCCTCGGTCAGCGTGCCGGCGGTGACGAAGCGGATGATGTCGCATGCGACCAGCGCCTTTGCGCCACCACGCGCCTTGGCCGCTTCGGGCGTTTCGACCTGCTCGGCAATCGCGACCCGGTGCCCGGCCTTGATGAGGCGGGCGAGATAGGCCTCGGCGGCATGAACTGGCACCCCGCACATCGGGACAGGCGCGCCCTGATGCGTGCCACGTGCGGTGAGCGCAATATCGAGCACCGCGCTTGCCACCTTGGCATCATCATGGAACAGCTCGAAAAAATCGCCCATCCGGTAGAAGAGCAGGCAATCGCGCGCCTGTGCCTTCAATTCAAAATACTGCGCCATCATCGGGGTTATGGGGGCGGGTGCGGCGTCAGCCATGCGGGGTCTTTGCTGGCGTGGGCGTGGTCACGATAATCATGGTACCGAGATTATCGCCCGTCTGCTGGCTCCAGCCGGCTTCGGGCAGCCGGGCCTGGCTGATCGCGCCATCGAGATAGAGGGCATTCTCGCAACCCTCATGCTGGAAATGCGCGGCAAAGTCATAGAAGCTGATCGGTTGTTTCGACATCGAGAGGATGACCTTGCCATCGGCACGCACGCACACACCATTACGCACATTGAGATTGGCCGAGCGGCGGTGGAACGCATCGTTGATCTTGCCGTCGATCACCAGCATCGGCCCGGACTGGGTGGCATATTGGATATTGGGATCGGGTGAATAATCCTGGGTCTTGATGATGTCGGCGCGGTGATCGCGGGTGAGCACAAAAATACCGTTGGGCGGGATCGCAAAATTGCCCTGTCCGCTGTGCGTGTTGAGTTTGTGCAGGCGCTGGCCGTTTTCCATATAAAGGCCGAGCGGCACATAATCTGGCGTGAACATGCCGCCATTCATTGCGAACCGCACAGTGTGTCCCTGGTCAGAAATGTCCTGCGTGACCGCATCAAAACTGTCATAGCGGTCGCCATCACTATCTTTCCACACCATGCGGATGTCATCCTTGGCAGGATCAAGCATGAGTTCGACAAACTGGCTTGTTTCGGGCTTTGCGGAGCAAGCCGCCAAAAGCATCAGATGCAGGACAATTGTATGCCCTGCGCGAACAAATTGCTGCCTATTCATATTTCAGGTTGCCGCAAGGTTGTCATGATAGCGGCTTAGTGCTTAGAGACAGTGAGTGAAAGAGGATAAACAATGACCGATCAATCCCACGATAACAGCAACGTCGCATTTTCCGAGCGGGAAGCCCTTCATTATCACTCCGCAGGGCGACCGGGGAAGATCGAGATTATCGCCTCCAAGCCGATGGCGACGCAGCGCGACCTCTCGCTCGCTTACTCGCCGGGGGTGGCGGTGCCGGTGCAGGCGATAGCCGACAATCCCGCCACCGCCTATGATTACACCGCCAAGGGCAATCTGGTGGCGGTCATTTCCAACGGCACCGCCATTCTCGGCATGGGTAATCTGGGCGCGCTTGCCTCCAAGCCGGTGATGGAAGGCAAGGCGGTGCTGTTCAAGCGCTTTGCCGATGTCGATTCGATCGACATAGAGGTGGCGACCGAGGATCCGGATGCGTTTATCAATGCGGTCGCACTGCTTGAGCCGAGCTTCGGCGGCATCAACCTGGAGGACATCAAGGCCCCTGAATGCTTCATCATCGAGCAGACGCTCAGGGAACGCATGAAAATTCCGGTGATGCATGATGACCAGCACGGCACCGCCATCATCTCCGCGGCCGGGCTCATCAACGCCGCCTTCCTAACCGGGCGTGAGCTGAAAGATATCCGGGTGGTGGTCAATGGCGCTGGCGCCTCGGCTATTGCGTGCACCGCGCTGATGAAAGCGATGGGTGTGCGGCATGACCATGTGACGATGTGTGATCGCACCGGCGTCATCTATCAGGGGCGCACCGAGGGGATGGACCAGTGGAAGTCGGCGCACGCGATTGTGACGCAAGCGCGCACGCTGGAGGAGGCGCTGGTCGGTGCGGATGTTTTCCTTGGCCTTTCCGCCAAGGATGCGCTCAAACCACACATGATCGAGAAAATGGCAAAGACGCCGATCATCTTCGCCATGGCCAATCCTGACCCGGAAATCCGCCCGGAAGAAGCACGCAAGGTGCGCCCGGATGCGATTATCGCCACGGGGCGTTCGGATTACCCCAATCAGGTCAATAATGTGCTGGGGTTTCCGTTCATCTTCCGGGGTGCGCTTGATGTGCGCGCGACCGCGATCAACGAGGAGATGAAAATTGCCGCTGCGCACGCCATCGCCAATCTCGCGCGCGAGCATGTGCCCGAGGAAGTGGCGGCGGCCTATGGCGGGCAGACGCCAAGTTTTGGCAAGGATTATATCATCCCGGCACCATTTGATCCGCGCCTGATCGAAATTGTGCCGGCGGCAGTGGCGCAGGCCGCGATGGATTCGGGCGTGGCGACGCGGCCCATCCCTGATATGGAAGCCTATCGGCTGTGCCTGCGCGGGCGGCTCAACCCGACGACAACGGTGCTGACCAGCGCGTTCGATCAGGCGCGGGCGAAGCCGAAGCGCGTGGTCTTTGCCGAAGGCGAGGAAGAGGTGATGCTGCGCGCCGCCATCACCTTCGCCAATGAAGGGCTGGGCACGCCAGTCATCGTTGGCCGCACCGAGCGGGTGCGCACGCAACTCAAGGCGCTGGGCGTGGATGATCCGAACGCATTTGAAATCCATAACGCCGCCAATTCAAAACTCGTGCCTGCCATGGTCGATCATCTTTATGCGCGCCACCAGCGCCGGGGGCTGATGCGGCGTGATTGCCAGCGCATGGTCAATCAGGATCGCAATATTTTCGGGTCTTTGCTGCTGGAGCTTGGCGTGGCCGACGCGATGATTACCGGCACCACGCGGCCCTATGCGCAATCGTTGCGCGCCGTGATGCGTGTGCTTGATCCGGCACCGGGGCGCACGCTAATGGGCGTGCATGTCATGGTGATGAAGAACCGCACCATCTTCATTGCCGATTCAACCGTACATGAGCGACCCAATCCGCAGGAACTGGCCGACATCGCGATCCAGACGGCGGCGGTGGCGCGGCGGATGGGGCATGACCCGCGCGTGGCCTTCCTCAGCTATTCCACTTTCGGCAATCCTTCGGGCAACTGGATTGGTGATTTGCGTGCGGCGGTGCAACTGCTCGATGAGCGCGGCGTTGACTTTGAGTATGAAGGCGAAATGGCGCCCGATGTGGCGCTCAACCCCGAAATGATGAAGCGCTATCCCTTCTCGCGCTTGTCTGCGCCCGCCAATGTTCTGGTAATGCCGGGGCTGCAATCGGCCAATCTGTCGTCCAAATTGCTGCGTGAACTGGGCGATGGCGCGGTGGTTGGGCCGATGCTGATTGGCCTCGCCAAACCGGTGCAGATCGCCACCATGACGTATAACGCCTCTGAACTGATTACGCTTGCTGTGCTGGCGGCAAGCGGTGTGGCGGTCTAGACCTCCAGATTATCGATCAGGCGCGTACGGCCCAGATACGCGGCGGCGAACAGGCGCGCGCGCGGGGCGTTAGCGCTGAGCGGGGCGAGCGTCTCCTCGTCGGCGAGTTCGAGATAATCGATGGGGCCAAAGCCTGCCTGCGCCAGTTTGGTACGCGCCTGCTCAAGCGCCTGCGCGACATCATCCCCCGCGCGGATCGCCTGCGCCGCCAGCGCGAGTGCCTTGGGCAGGGTGGCCGCTGCCACGCGCTCATCGGCGCTGAGATAAGCGTTACGTGAGGAGAGGGCCAGGCCATCCGCCTCGCGCATGATCGGGCAGCCGATAATCTCGACACCCAGATTGAGATCGGTGTTCAACCGGCGGATGATGGCGAGCTGCTGCCAGTCCTTCTCGCCGAACACGGCAATATCGGGGCGGATGAGCGCAAATAATTTGGTGATGATTGTCGCCACCCCGGCAAAATGGCCGGGCCGCACCGGGCCGCACAATGTCTCGCTCAACCTCGCAACCCGCACGCTGGTCGCATAGCCGGGCGGATAGATCAAATCTGCATCGGGAATCCAGACCAGATCAGCCCCGGCAGCGCGCAGCTTTTCCGCATCACCCGCAATGTCGCGCGGATAAGCATCAAAATCCTCGCCTGCGCTGAACTGCTTCGGGTTGACGAAGATGGTGACGATGATCCGGTCCGCCAGCGTGCGCGCGCAATCGACCAGCGCGAGATGCCCGGCATGGAGCGCGCCCATCGTCGGCACCAGCGCCACGCTTTCATTGCGCTTGCGCAATGACGACAATGCTTCTTTCAGCGCCTCAAGATTGTTAACCGTTTGCAGAGCATCGCGTCCTTCGTTAGGAGGTAAGCGCTTTTGGCGGGGGTAGTTCGCCGAATCAAGGGAGAATCGGCGTCAGCCTATGGCACCGCACAAAACGCATTATATTGTCTTTGCCAATGAAAAGGGCGGCACCGGCAAATCAACCACCGCCGTTCATGTTGCGGTCGCGCTTGCCGTGCAGGGGCGCAAGGTGGCGGCACTTGATCTGGATGGCCGCCAGCGCACCATGGCGCGCTATTTCGAGAATCGCCTTGAAACCGCCAAACGCCGCAGCATCATGCTGCCGACACCGGCATTTGCAGCAGTGAATGGTGATACGCTCGCCGAATATGACCGGCTGATCGACACATTGAGTGTGGATGCCGAGTTTCTGGTGATCGACACGCCGGGGCGCGACGACAAGCTAGCCCGGATTTCTGCCCGGCGCGCCGACACCATCGTCACACCGATCAATGATTCTTTCGTCGATCTTGATCTGATCGGCCAGGTCGATGGCGAGAATTACAAGGTCAAGAAGCCCAGTTTCTATGCCGAACTGATTTTTGAAGCGCGGCGCGACCGGGCGAAACTGGATGGTGCCACCGTCGATTGGGTGGTGCTACGCAACCGGCTTTCACAGCTCGACGCGCACAACAAGCGGCGGGTTGAGCAGGCGTTGCGCGAACTGACCGCGCGTGTGGGGTTCCGGGTGGTGCCGGGCTTGAGCGAGCGGGTCATCTACCGCGAACTCTTCCCCTCAGGCCTGACCCTGCTCGATCTCGGCCAGATTCCCGATGCAGGGCTGAGCCATATCGCCGCGCGTCAGGAAATGCGCGAGCTGGTGGCGGGGCTCGATCTGCCGCAAGAGCAATACAGCCTCGCCAGCGTGTAAGCAGGCGCGGCTGCGGCGTTTCTAAAGGCTTGGCCCCTGCATCTGCCGGTGTGCGCCTGGTTTGATGTCCTTGAAGGCCTCGGCCAGCGCAGGATCACGGGTAAAACGCTGGGCGTAGGTGCGCGCAGAGGTTCCGGCGATAAAATCAGGCTTGTCGGGATCAGCCCCCGCATGCAGCAGCAGGTGAACCAGCGGCACATCATCACGCTCGGTCGCAATGATGAGTGGCGTTTCGCCGTCCTTGTCGGCCAAATCAACACTGGCATGGAATTTGAGCAATAAATCAGCCCCGTCGAGAAAGCCAAGCTGCGCCGCAATGATGAGCGGGGTTTCGCCCTTGCTGTTACGCAGATTGGGTTTGGCTCCCTTGCCGAGCAGGAAGCCGAGCCAGGTGGTATCACGGTTGCGCGTGACGATATGCAGCGCGGATTCGCCGCTGGTTGAATCCTGCGTATCGATGATGTTCGATCCGGGCTTGTTGATATATTTCATGGTTTCGGCCCCGTCACGATCCTTGACGGCCTTGAGGAAATTATAACTGTCAGAAAATTGCGCATATGCGGCTGCCGGCAGGGCCATACAGAGCAAAGTGGCGATTGCAATGACATTCCGGCGCATGATTTTCATCCTGTTGACTAAACGGAATCACCCTTGCGCCGGCTGCTTTTGCAATGCAAGACTGTCGCTATGCTGAACTGTCCACATGTCCCTGTTTTGGCACTGCTGATGGCGCTGATTGTGCCGCTGGCGGGGTGCAAGCTGGCGCCGCAGGGGCAGCCTATTTCGTGGATCAGGCAGGCTCATATCGGCGGGCCGTTCAACCTGATCGATCAGGATGGCCAGCCGGTGTCGGACACAAGCTTGCAGGGCAAATACCGCATCATCTATTTCGGCTATACCTTCTGCCCCGATGCCTGCCCGACCGATATGCAGCAACTGATGAGCGGCTTCCGGATTTTTGAGCGCGCACACCCCGACAAGGCCACGAAAGTGCAGCCGATCTTCATCACGGTGGATCCGGCGCGCGATAACCCCGCGCATCTCAAAGCCTTTGTGCGCGCGTTCCATCCGCGCCTGATGGGGCTGACCGGAACACCCGCACAGATCGCCGCCGTCGCCAAAGAATATGCCGCCGTTTATCAGGCCCAGAAACCGGGGCCGAACGGGAAGTATCTGGTCGATCACAGCCGCACCGCCGTGCTTTATGGGCCGCAGGGTGCGCCGCTGATTCTGCTGAGCATCGGCACCGTGGGCACGCCGCAACGCATCGCCGACGAGCTGGCCGCCGGGGTGCGTTGATGCCCTTCTGGGCCGATACGCCGCTCGCCGCGCTCGATCGCGCGCAATGGGAGGCGCTGTGCGACGGTTGCGGCAAATGCTGCCTGCACAAGCTGGAGGATGAGGTGACCGCCGAGGTTTTCCTTACCAATGTCGCATGCAAATTGCTTGATCGGCGCAGCGGCCGGTGCAGCGATTATCGGCACCGCTTCGCCTATGTGCCCGCGTGCATTCGGCTCACGCCCGCCAAGCTGAAGCAGATGGACTGGCTGCCTCCCACCTGCGCCTATGTGCTGCGCGCGGCAGGCAAGCCGCTCCCCGCCTGGCATTATCTGGTTTGCGGTGACCCGGAAGCGGTGCATGCAGCGGGCATGTCGGTGCGCGGGATGACCGTTTCCGAAAATGATGTCGTTGATCTGGAGGACCATGTTCTTGAAGCCGATCATCCCTGGAATGCGTGATGCGGCACCGCTCATGCTCGCCGGGCGCGCGGTGCAGGTGGTGCGTCATCCGCGCGCACGGGCGCTGCGCCTGCGGCTTGACCGGCGCTCGGGTGCGGTTATCCTCACCCTGCCGCCGCGTGCGGGGATGCGCGATGCGCTCGCCTGGGCACGCAGCAAGGAAGATTGGGTGCGCGGTGCGGTGGACGAGGCGCAGGCACCAATGCCGATCTGCGCGGGCATGAGCATTCCCTATTGCGGGGGCGCGGTGCGGCTGGTGCATGCGCCGCAGGCATCGCGGGTGCCGCATCTGGTGGCGGATCAACTGATTGTGGGCGGCGCTGCGGCAGAGCTGCCGGGCCGCGTCATCCGCTGGCTCAAGCGCGCCGCGCTCGATCTGCTGACGCGCGAGACTGCCGAATTTGCCGCGCTTGTGCCGGTGACGGTGGCGGGCGTTGGCGTGGGCGACCCGGTCTCGCGCTGGGGAAGCTGTGCAGCATCGGGCAAAATCCGCTATAGCTGGCGGCTGATCCTGGCGCCGGCCAATGTTCGCCGGGCCACCGTGGCGCATGAGGTGGCGCACCGGGTGCATATGAACCACAGCCCGGCGTTTCATGCGCAGGTGGCGCAGCTTCTGGGTCATGATCCCAAGGCAGAACGCGCCTGGTTGCGTGCGCATGGCCCGGCGCTGCAACGCTGGGGCATGGCCGTGCCGCATAAAGGAGATAATGATGAGTATTGAACCCCTGCTCGCCGGGTATAAGCGCTTTCTCGCGGGTGATCTCGGGCGCCACCGCGCGCGTTGGGAACGCCTTGCGCAGGGCCAGTCGCCTAAAATCATGGTGATCGCCTGCTCGGACAGCCGGGTTGATCCGGCGACGATCTTCGATGCCGGGCCAGGCGAGATTTTTGCGGTGCGCAATGTCGCCAATATCGTGCCGCCCGACCTTGGCGAGAGCGGCTATCATGGTGTTTCTGCGGCGATTGAATTTGCGGTGACGCAGCTCGAAGTCAGCGAAATTGTGGTGATGGGGCATGGTCAATGCGGTGGGTGCGGGGCGGCGCTTTCGCACCATTTTGATGCGGCGGCCCCCGGTGCGGGCGGCTATATCGACCGCTGGCTTGATCTGGTGGCGCCGGTGCGCGACGCGGTGATTGCGCAGCACGGCGCGCACGCCACCACCGCAATGGAGCAGGCCGTGGTGCGGATGAGCCTTGATAATCTGCGTTCATTCCCCTGGATTGCGCAGCGCGAGCGCGATGGCCGCCTGCAACTCCATGGTGCCTGGTTTGCGATCATGCAGGGCGAATTGCACCTGCTCGATGAGGCGAGCGGGGCGTTTGCCCCCGTACGCTAGGGATTTACGGTGCGGGCGGCACGCGCTTCGGCAATCGCCTGCTTGAGGCGCTCATAACCCAGGGCACCGTCGATCAGTTGATTGCCAACCACCCAGCCCGGCGTGCCATCAACCCCGATTTTCTGCGCCAGGCTGAGATTGGCGTTGATTTGGGCGCGCAGTGCGGGGTCGGCCAGAGCCTTGGCAGACGGCGTTTGAAACCCGCTCGCCTGCGCGGCTTTGGCCACATTCTGTGCGCTGGCCTCATCATGGGCATAGACCGCGCGGTGGAACGCGGCCCAGTTGCCGCCCTTGGTCTGCGCAAGACTGAGGCTCACCAGCGCCGCCGCATCGCTGTCTGCCCCAAGCACGGGGATTTCGCGATAGACGACCTTGAGGTGCGGATCCTCCCGGAGCAGCCGGTCAATATCGGGCACGCTGGCGCGGCAGAAGCCGCAATTATAATCGAAAAACTCGACCAAAGTGACATCGCCGTGCGGATCGCCCTCCCATTCATGGCCGAACGGGGTTTCGATCGCGGCACGGTTTTCATTCAAAAGCTTGGTGGTCTGGCGGGTTTTAAGCGCGGTAAGTGCTTCGGGAATAATCTCCGGGTGCGCGAGCAGATAATCATGCACGATGGATTCCACGGCGGCGCGATCCGGCGCGGGCGAGGCCGGGGGTGTTTGAGCGCCAACGCCCGTCGATAGCATCGCCAGCGCGCACAGCCCCGCCAGCCCCCGCAACCCCAACCCCTTCAAATCTGTCATTTTAGTGTCTGCCCTTCTTCTTTTTGGCGAGTTCAGCCTTGGCGCTGAGCAATATATCCTGTGCGCGCAGCGAATCGGGGCTGCCGGTGGGCAAGCCGCGATAGGCGACATTGGCCTGCTGCTCGGCCATGCGGAAATCATGCTCAAGATCGGCGCTTTCCGCCGAACAGAGCGCGGCATGCGGCACATCGCCCATCCGGTCATAAATTTCGCCCATGCCATACCAGGCGAGCGGATTGTCACGATCCTTGTCCACCGCCGCATGGAGGATACGCAGCGCCTCGGGGTAATTGGTGCGATCTCCGGTTTCAATGAGCGCCTGGCCGAAGGTAGCGGCGATGAGCGGCTGATTCTCGGTGAGCGTGGTGGCTTCGCGCAAAGGCGCGACCGCATCTTTGGCATGGCCCGATTCGAGCAGAATCTGACCTTTCAGCTCCAGAAAATAGGGATCATGCGGGGCAGTGGCGAGCAGCGCATTCACCTCTTCCATCGCCTTGTCGGGGTAAGCGGCGCGGTGCCAGGCATAGGCGCGGGCATAATGCGCGGGCTGGCCCTGCATCGTTTCGGGGTATTCGAGCATGACCTGCGCGGGCGGATCAACATAACCGGAAAGCTTCGCCTTCACCCTTTGAAAGCGGGCCTCAAGTGCGGGATCGGTTTTGGCATTCCATGCGGAGGAGCGCGGGTAGCTATCCTCCAGAAAGCGGATGCGATCCGGCGTGAGTGGATGATTCTGCGCAAACGAGGCCGCCTCGCTGTGCGAATAGCTGTGTCGGTGCTCAAGCGAATCGAGCTTCTTGAAGAATTCAAGGCTGCCGCGCCCGCTGATATGGGCCTTGTCGAGAAATTTCACGCCGGCGGCATCGGCCGTCGCTTCCTGCTCGCGGCTATATGCAAGCAGCTTGCCCTCTGCCGCGCGCTGGCTGGCGCCCAATATGCCGGCCGCGGCCTCGCCGCTATCACTCCCGCCCGCCGCCGCCGCCGCCACGCCGAGCAACAGCCCGAGCAGCATCACCGCATACGCATTTTTGGCGCCTTCCTCAAAGCGGATGACATGCCCGCCCGCCATATGGCCCAGTTCATGTGCGATGACACCCTGCACCTGGTTGATATTATCTGCGGCGGTAATCAGCCCGGAATTGATGAACACGGTCTGCCCGCCTGCCACAAAGGCGTTGATCTCGGGATCGTGCACAATCGCGATATCGACATTGCGTGGATCCAGTCCGGCGGCAATGACCAGCGGGCGCACCGCATCGCGCAGCACAGCCTCGGTTTCGGCGTCACGCAGAATTTCCTGCGCCATCACTGGGCGCGCGGTCATGCACGAAAGCGCAAGCATGGCGAGCAACCAGCCAGAAAGGCGTAACAGGTGCGGCATTCTGAACGGCATGATCCGCCCTAGTGCACGCGGCGTGATGAACCGCCGCTTAAGCATCTGCTGCGTCCCGATCTGGCCTGTGCTGGGCCACACACGCCATATGCGCCTCGGTTATTCGCCGAAGGTGCGCTGCCACCAGCCGCGCCGGGGGGCTGCTTCGGAGGCATCAGCCTGCGCCACCGGTGCGTCTGCAACCGCGCTCAAAGCGCGTGTATCCAGTGCGGCGGCATCGGCGATTTCGGGTGCAGCTTCGGCTTCGGCCTTTTTGGTGCGCGGTTTGCGCTTGGGCTTGACGGCGGGTGCCTCCGCGACCGGGGCGGTATCTGCTTCGGCGTTGATCTCGGCGGCCGCAGCGGCTGCCGGTGCCTTGCGACGCGGCGCGCGCCTGGGCTTGGGCGCAGGAACGGGATCATCTTCGATGAAGACATCTGGTTCAATTATTTGCACGTCGGTGTGCGGCGATTCAGACTCGACGATGGGCATGGTATCGGCATCGTCCCCGGCACGTTCAGCAGCTTCGCGCATCCGCTTGCCACCACGCCGGTTTCTGCGCGAGCGTCTCCTCGGCGTAGATTCTCCATCGGTATCATTCTGTCCCATGCCTGTGGGCTGCTCGTCCGCCTCGAAATCCTCTGTCGCATCTGTATCCGCATTGGCATCGGTGCTGCTGTTGACCCGCTCATCACGATCAGAACGTCCGCGCCGCCCGCGTTTGCGCCGCGAGCGCCGCTTACGCTCCTCGTGGGGTTGTTCTTCGTCCTCGACTACCTCGTCATAAACAGGCGCGAAATCGTCCTCATCCTCCTCATCGGTGAGGATAGGATCGAAGCTGGGCGTGAATGCGGGCGGCGGGCCGCTGGCACCCACAGTCATCCGTGCGCCTTCGATTTCTCCATCGGCCAGCACCTCGACACGCACGCCATAGCGGATTTCGAGTTCGATCAGTTCACGCCGCTTGTTGTTGAGCAGGTAGCAGGCGGCTTCCTGGCTCGCCTTCAATGTGATGAGGCTGCCCTTGCCGCGTGCGGCTTCCTCCTCGATCATCCGCAGTGCGGAAAGACCGGCGGAAGAGGCGGTGCGCACCAGCCCGGTGCCCTCGCAATGCGGGCAGGTTTTGGTTGAGGCTTCGAGCACACCGGTGCGCAGCCGCTGACGGCTCATTTCCAGCAGGCCGAAGCTTGATATGCGCCCGACCTGGATGCGCGCGCGATCATTGGCGAGCGCGGCTTTGATGGTGCGCTCGACCTTTCGGATGTTGGCACCATGCTCCATGTCGATAAAGTCGATGACGACCAGCCCGGCCATGTCACGCAGACGCAACTGGCGGGCGATTTCCTGCGCCGCCTCGATATTGGTGTTGGTGGCGGTCGCTTCCACGCCATGCTCGCGCGTGGCACGGCCCGAGTTGATGTCGATCGAGACCAGCGCTTCGGTCGGGTTGATGACGAGATAGCCGCCAGACTTCAGTGGCACGACCGGCTGATACATGGCGGCAAGCTGATCTTCCACGCCATAGCGCTGGAACAGCGGCACCGCGTCGCCATAGGCTTTCACCTTCTTGACATGGCTGGGCATGAGCAGCTTCATGAACTCGCGCGCGGCCCGGAAACCGGCCTCGCCCTCAATGCTGATCTCGTCAATATCCTTGTTGTAGATGTCGCGGATGGCGCGGCGGATCAGATCGGAATCGGTGTAGATGCGCGCGGGCGCCGAGGAGGCCAGCGTCTTTTCGCGGATTTCGTCCCACAAGCGGGCGAGATAATCAAAGTCGCGCCGGATTTCGATCTTGGTGCGCTGCAAACCGGCGGTGCGCACGATGAGACCCATCGTGCCCGGCAGGCTCAAATCCTCGATAATGGAGCGCAGCCGCTTGCGATCGGTCACGTTCGAGATTTTGCGGCTGATCCCGCCGCCATTGGTGGAATTGGGCATCAACACGCAATAGCGCCCGGCGAGCGAAAGATAGGTGGTGAGCGCCGCGCCCTTCGAGCCGCGCTCTTCCTTGACCACCTGCACCAGCAGCACCTGCCGCCGGTGGATGACATCCTGAATTTTGTAGCGGCGGCGGACATTGAAGCGGCGTGCACGCGAGGCGGCGGCATCGGCACGATCACCATTGCCGTGTGAATCACCGGCATCTCCGCCTATGACTTCAGCCGACTCTGGGCGCTCCTCGCCCTCTTCGAGTGCGTCTTGATAATCGGCGGGCGGGCCCGAATCAGCTGCGTTGCCGGTTTCGTCTTCATCCAGCGCCGCATCAGCAGCTTCTTGCAGCCGCGCTTCTTCGGCGGCCTGTTCCGCTTCTTCGCGCAACAAGGCTTCGCGATCTTCTTTGGGGATCTGGTAATAATCGGGGTGAATTTCGCTAAAGGGCAGGAAGCCGTGCCGGTCTTCGCCATAATCGACAAAGGCGGCCTGGAGCGAAGGCTCTACGCGGGTGACCTTGGCGAGATAGATATTGCCTTTGAGCTGGCGGTGTTCAACCGATTCGAAATCAAATTCCTCGATCCGGGTTCCCTTGATAACGGCCACGCGGGTTTCCTCCGGGTGGCGCGCATCGATAAGCATACGCATGGCCATGTAATAATCTCCGTGCGCGAACGCGCCGCATCTGGGGCGCTCGCGGCTTGAAAAATGTGCAGGCGCCTGGCGGGTGACATCCCGGATTGAAGCGCACTGCGACTGGGTTGTGATAAAGTGAAGCTGCCAAGCGCTCATGCCCGATCATTATCGTCGGGCTGCATTCCCGAGTCACCGCCCGTTCTGGGGAACAAGTGCGGGAGGGGGAATTATGAACCATATATCTCAGCATCAACCTGAACTATTGCCCCGTTATCCGGGGTTTATCAAACAGGGAATTGCACCCTGCACACGGCTCTAGCACCGCTTGACGAAGGGAGCAAGCATTAGCCTGAGCACACTCTGTGCTTGGATTATGGTTAAATTTCCATTCACCGCATTGCTACACCTTGTTTTCGTTCGCCGCGAGTTAGGCCGGGTTCATCGAAGCTGAACAACGCGGAAACCAATTTACCATGACCAGAGACTGGATTCGTAGCACAAGATGCTCCAAAACCCCGGCCATGGTGTTTGGAAGTCTTATCGCCATGGCGTTCAGCGCCGGTGCCGCGCAGGCCGGGGGCGTTGAGCATATTGTGGTGAACGGAAATCAGGTGATTGTCGATGTGGCGCAGGTGCGCAGTGTTTCAACGCGCATTCTGGCCAACCCGCCACGGATCGCCCTGGATTTCAGCGGCTCCAGTTATGGCCGCGCGGCGGTGGGCGATGGCCCGGTTTCGGCAGTGCGGGTTGGCCAGTATGGGGCGAATGTCACGCGCGTCGTGCTAGATCTTGATAGCCCGATGCTGGAGACTGCTGAACATTTCTCGCCCGATGGCAAGCAGTTCAGCCTGACGCTGCAACCGACCGATACGGACAACTACGCCCTGTTTGCGAACGGGGCCGCAAAGAAAATTCTGGCACCCGGTGCTGCATGGTTTCCGCCGCCGCGCGCCGGAAGCTCGATCGCCAAGCTGACACCCGCCGGTGCGCCGCTGCCCCGCCCGCACATCTATGGCCCGGCCGGGCGCCCGCTCGTGGTGATTGATCCCGGCCATGGCGGGCAGGATCCGGGCGCGATCAACCCCGTTACAGGCCAGCGCGAGAAGGATGTCACGCTGGCGACGGCGAAGAAAATCCGCGATGTGCTGCTGGCTTCGGGGCGGGTGCGCGTGGCGCTGACCCGCGAGGACGACCACTTCATCATCCTGCGCGAGCGCTCGGCGATTGCGCGCAACCTTGGCGCGAACCTGTTCATCTCGATCCATGCCGACAGCGAACCGGGCAGCGATGCGCATGGCGCAACCGTTTATACCCTCTCCGAAACGGCTTCTGACAAAGAGGCGCAGGCACTCGCCGCGCGCGAGAACAAGGCGGACATCGTCCATGGTGTCAATCTCAATGGCGAGAGTGCCGACGTGACCTCGATCCTGCTTGATCTGGCGCAGCGCGAAACGATGAACCAGTCATCTCAATTCGCGTCGCTCCTGAAGCGCGAGAGTACCGGCGAGATTCCGTTTAGGGGCGATTATCACCGCACAGCCGGCTTTGCCGTGCTCAAGCAGCCCGATATGCCGGCCTGTCTGCTCGAAATCGGTTATATTTCCAACGCGAACGATGTGAAGCGCATTGCTTCGGCTGAAGGCGAAACCCGGATTGCGCAGGGGGTATTGAAGGCGGTCGAAATCCAGTTCGCACGCCAGATGGCCGCCAACTGAGGCCATGATGACATCCGGGAGTGCAGCCATGAAATTTGTCCATCTTCATTCGCGCGGCGGGGATTATATGGTCGCGGTGCAGAATGTCGCCTATCTGCGCAAGGACGAGAACGGCCAGACCAAGGTGGGCATGGTGGGCGGCGACTCGCTGCTCGTGGTGGGCAGTATCGATGAAATTGCCGCAAAAATTTCTGTGGAGTGAGGAACGAACCCCGTCTGGCGGGGTTGCGCCGCACCAAAAGCAGCAGTAGAAGATGAAAAGGCGGTCTAAAGGGGCCGCTTTTTTGTTTTTAACGCTTGAAGGAGACCGCCATGACCATAACCCCGTTGATGCCCGTTTATCCCCGGTGCGGGTTTCGTCCGGTGCGTGGCGAAGGCGTTTATCTTATCAGCGAGGACGGGCGGCGCGCGCTCGATTTTGCCGCCGGAATTGCGGTGAATGCGCTGGGCCATGGGCATCCCGCTCTGGTCAAGGCGATTGCCGAGCAGGCGGCAACGCTGATGCACGTCTCCAACCTCTATGGCAGCCCGCAGGGTGAGGCGTTTGCGCAGCGGCTGATCGATAATAGCTTCGCCGACACCATGTTCTTCACCAATTCGGGCACCGAGGCGATCGAATGCGCGATCAAGGCGGCGCGGCGCTACCATTATGTGAATGGCGCGCCGGAGCGGCACACCCTCATCTGCTTTGGCAACGCCTTTCATGGCCGCACGATCGGGGCCATTTCCGCCACCAACCAGCCCAAGATGCGCGAGGGGTTTGAGCCGCTCGCCCCCGGTTTCGTCTATGCGCCGTTCAATGATCTGGCGGCGGCGGATGCGCTGATTGATGTCAATACCGCCGGCTTCCTGCTGGAGCCAATTCAGGGCGAGGGCGGGATCATGCCCGCAACCGATGCCTTCCTTAAGGGCCTGCGCGCACTCGCCGACAAGCATGGGCTGCTGCTCGTGCTGGATGAGGTGCAGGCGGGCTATGGCCGCACCGGCAAATTCTTCGCGCATGAGCATTATGGCATTACGCCCGATATTATGGCGGTGGCGAAGGGGATTGGCGGCGGCTTCCCGCTCGGCGCCTGTCTTGCCACCGAGAAGGCGGCGGCGGGCATGGTGATCGGCACGCATGGCAGCACCTATGGCGGTGGCCCGCTCGCTATGGCGGCGGGGCAGGCGGTGCTCGATGTTATTCTGGCAGACGGCTTTCTGGAGCAGGTGACCGCGATGGGCGCGCGGCTTGAAGCGGCGATCAACCAGCTTATCCCCAACCATGACCATCTGTTCGATCATGTGCGCGGCAAGGGGCTGATGCTTGGGATCAAGCTGAAATCAGACAGCCGCGCCTTTGTGGCCCATGCCCGCGACCATCATAATCTGCTGACCGTGGCGGCAGCGGATAATGTGGTGCGTGTACTCCCGCCTTTGATTATCGAGGAGGCGCATATTGCCGAGTTTATCGAGAAACTCTCGGCGGCGGCGGCGGACTATCAGGCCCCTGCCTCATGACCCGGCATTTCCTTGATCTGAGCGACGCGGGGGGAGAGGCGGTGGCCACCATGCTCAAGGCGGCGCTGGCGCGCAAAGGCGCGCGCGCTGGCTTAACCAAAGGCGCACCCGATGCCGATGCGCCGCTCGCCGGGCACACCTTGGCGTGCATCTTCGAGAAGAACTCGACCCGCACCCGCGTGTCGTTCGATATGGCGATCCGGCAGCTCGGCGGCTCCAGCATCGTGATGGATGCCGGCTCGATGCAACTCGGGCGCGGCGAGACGATTGCCGATACGGCGCGCGTGCTCTCGCGCTATGTCGATGCGATCATGATCCGCACCGATGACCATGCCAAACTGGAAGAACTGGCCGCCCATGCCAGCGTGCCGGTCATCAATGGCCTGTCCGACCGCTCGCACCCCTGCCAGATTATGGCCGATCTGCTCACGGTCATCGAGCGCGGGCTGACGCTCGCGGGCAGTGAGTGGGCGTGGCTGGGCGATGGCAATAACGTGCTCAACTCGATTATCGAGGCGGCGGGGCTGTTCAAATTCCGCGTTAATATCGGCTGCCCGGAAGGCTATGAACCGGAACAGCGCTATGTTGTTGCCGCGCGCGATGCGGGCGCGACCATCAGCATCATGCGCGATCCGGAGCTGGCGGTGGCGGGTGCGGATGTGGTGGTGACGGATACCTGGGTCTCGATGGGGCAACATCATGCGCAAGAGAAACTCACCGCAATGATGCCCTTTCAGGTCAACGCCCGGCTGATGGCCTATGCCAAGCCAAGCGCGCAATTCCTCCATTGTCTGCCCGCCCACCGCGATGAGGAAGCAACGGCAGACGTGCTCGACGGCCCGCAATCGCGCATCTGGGATGAAGCGGAGAACCGCCTGCACGCGCAGAAGGCGGTGCTGCTCTGGTGCCTGGGCAGGTTGTGAGCGCCGACACCGCCCTTGGCTTCACCGTGCCGGGGCTGCATGTGCGCGGGCGGCTGGTGCGGCTGGGCGGCGTGATCGAGCAGATTCTCTCGGCGCATGGCTATCCACCGGTGATCGAGCGGCTGCTGAGCGAGGCGCTGGTCGTTTGTGCGCTGCTCGGGACCCTGCTCAAACATGATGACGGCCAGCTCACCATGCAGGCGCAGGCGGAGGATAGCGCGGTGTCGCTGCTGGTGTGTGATTACAAGGCAGGATCGTTGCGCGGCTATATCCTGCATGATGCTGAGCGGGTGATGGCGCTGCCCTTTGAGCCGACTTTGCCTGATCTGTTCGGCACCGGCTATCTGGCGATCACTTTCGATCAGGCGGTTTCGGAGGAACGCTATCAGGGGATTGTGCCGCTGGAGGGCACATCGCTCGCCGCCGCGATCGAGCATTATTTTGCGCAGTCCGAGCAAGTCCCGTCGCTTGTGCGGGTGTCGGTGGAGGGGGATGTTGCGGGTGGCATGCTGTTGCAGCACCTGCCCGAGGGTGAGGAAGGGCGCGACCGGCTGCACACAAGGCTAGATCATCCCGAATGGGAGGAGGCCGCAATCCTCGGGGCCACGATCAAACCGGAAGAGTTGTGCGACCCGGCGCTCCCTCTGGAGACGATCATCTGGCGGCTGTTCAGCCAGGCGAGCGAAATCCGCACGCATGACGCGGTGCCGCTCTCGCGCGGCTGCCGGTGCGATGTGGCGCATATCCGCGCGGTGCTCGAACAATTTTCGGCCGAAGAACGCGCCACGATGGCCGATGCGGCGGGTGTCATCTCGGTCGATTGCGCGTTTTGCGCCAAGGCCTTCCCGATCAACCTGGGTGAATAGCGGGGAGGGAATCAGCCCCGCACCACCGCCATGATATAGTTGAGCGATAGGTCATCGCTCAGGTGCAGGCCCCGCGTGAGCGAGAAGCTGATGCCGCGCGTTTCAATGGCCTTCAGCCCGGCATCGGCTAGCCGCGCACCGAGTTCATCAGGCATGATGAACTTGGCCCAGTCGTGCGTGCCTTTGGGAATCATGCCAAAGCCTTCCGCCAGCGTTACCATGCCGAGTTTGGACTTTGCGGTGCGGCTGGGCGTTGAGAGGATCATCAGTCCATGGGGCGCAAGGCGCGCCGCAAGCTGGCCGATAAAGGCGGCAGGATCAGCCACATGCTCGATCACCTCAAGGCAGGTGACAAGATCGAACACGCCGCGCAGCTGCGCCACTTCGCCCGCATGATAGGTGATTGCAAGGCCACCCGCCTGCGCATGGGCGCGGGCGGCGTCGATATTTTCCGGCGCGGCATCGACCCCGGTCACCATAGCGCCCAGTCGCGCCAGCGGCTCAGCGAGCAGCCCCGCGCCGCAACCCACATCAAGTGCCGTCTTGCCGCTGAGCGGACGCATGGCGCGGGCATCCGCACCCCAATGCGCGTTGATTGCCTCGCGGATAAAGCCGAGGCGCACCGGGTTGAGCTTGTGCAGCATGGCGGATGACCCTTTCGGGTTCCACCAGTCACCAGCGAGCGCTCCGAAATGCGCGGCCTCACGCGGCGTGATCGTGGCGGTGCTTGCGTTTGTCATGGCCTGACTATAACAGGCGCGGCGACAACAAGCGAGCGGCAAAAGGGAGATCATGGCGCGGATTGTAATGAAATTTGGCGGAACGTCGATGGCGGGGATCGAGCGGATCCGCAATGTCGCGGGTCGGGTGAAGGCGGAAGTCGATGCCGGGAATCAGGTTGCGGTCGTCGTGTCCGCGATGGCAGGCGAGACCGACCGGCTGGTGGGTTTCTGCAAGGAGGCCGCGCCGCTCGCCGATCCGCGCGAATATGATGTGGTGGTGGCGAGCGGAGAACAGGTCACATCCGGCTTGCTCGCGATTACGCTGCAGGCGATGGGCTGCCCCGCGCGCTCTTGGCTCGGCTGGCAGCTTCCTATCCGCACTTCGGATGCGCACGCTTCAGCACGGATTGCCGAGATCGACACTGTGGCGCTCGACAAAGCGCTCGCCAGCGGCGAAGTCGCCGTCATCCCTGGCTTTCAGGGCATGGAAGAGGGCGGGCGTGTCACTACATTGGGGCGCGGTGGATCGGACACATCAGCGGTCGCGGTGGCCGCCGCGATGAGGGCCGATCGCTGCGATATCTACACCGATGTCGATGGCGTCTATACCACCGATCCGCGCATCGTGCCAAAGGCGAAGAAGCTCTCGCATGTCACCTATGAAGAAATGCTCGAGCTGGCGAGCGTGGGGGCCAAGGTGCTGCAAACCCGCTCGGTCGGCCTCGCGATGAAAGAAGGCGTGCGCGTGCGTGTGCTCTCCTCGTTCGATAACCCGGCAAGTGGGAATAACGACGGCACGCTGATCGTTTCAGATGAAGAAATTGCCAAAATATCCAAGGAACTGAATATGGAATCGCAACTCATCACCGGCATCGCCTATGACAAGAATGAGGCCAAAATCACACTGACCGATGTGCCCGACAAGCCGGGCGCGGTGAGCGCAATTTTCGGGCCGCTCGCCGATGCCAATATCAATGTTGACATGATTATCCAGAATATCGCGCACAATGCGGGCAGCACCGACGTGACCTTCACAGTGCCGGGGGCGGAGCTGGCGCGCTCGCTCGATGTGCTCGACAAGGCGCGCGGCGAGATTGGCTATGGCGCGCTGACGCACGATACCAAAGTGTGCAAGGTCTCGGTCGTTGGCGTCGGGATGCGCAGCCACGCCGGAGTGGCTGCGACGATGTTCAAGGCGCTCGCTGAACGCGGCATCAACATTCAGGCAATCTCAACCTCTGAAATCAAGGTGAGCGTGCTGATCGATGCCGATTTCACCGAACTCGCCGTGCGGGTGCTGCACACTGCCTATGAACTGGATGGGGAAGATCAAGCGGGCTGAGCCAGGTCCTCACAAAATCTTCTTTTTTGACTCGTCAAACCGATATATATTATCATATCTTTATGTCATGATATGATTCAGATGTTCGTATCGGGTCAGAAGGAGGAGAGAAAGCATGGCAATCGAGTTTGACGGCAAGACCATCGAAACCACCGCGATGGGTTATCTGGTGGATCCCGAGGATTGGAGCAAGGAACTGGCCGCGCATATGGCCAGGGAAGAAAGCATCACACTGGGGCCCAAGCATTGGGATCTGATTGATTATTTGCGCGAGGAGTATTTCGACAATAATGGCAACCAGCCCAACACCCGCCATATCATCGCGGCGATGAGCGAGAAATGGGATGCCAAGCTGAGCCAGCGCGATCTGTATGACCTGTTCCCGCTCGATCCTTCAAAACAGGGCGGGCGGATTGCCGGCCTGCCCGAATCCCGGCGCAAGGGCGGATATTGACACTCTGCACGCGGCGCGGCTAGGACCCGCAGCACTGATCCGGCCATCCGGGTGCCTCCGGATGGAACGGGCACGTTGACTTTTTAGTGGGGCTGGCCGTGTCGAACCTGACTTATTTGATGGCGCGCGGCTGCGCGTTTCTCGGTTCAGAATATGCCATTATGGCGGGGGCGATGTCGTGGATTTCCGAGCGGCACCTTGTCTCCGCCATGTCGAACGCGGGCGGCTTTGGCGTGATCGCGTGCGGCGCGATGACGCCTGATCTGCTTGATGCCGAGATTGCCGCCACAAAAGCGCTCACGACGAAACCGTTTGGCGTCAACCTCATCACCATGCACCCGGCGCTGATGGAGTTGATCGCGGTGTGCGGCAAGCACCACGTCTCGCGTATCGTGCTGGCGGGCGGGCTGCCGCCTGCCGGGTCGATTGATGCCGTTAAAGCGACCGGGGCCAAACTCATCGCCTTTGCCCCCGCGCTGGTGATGGGCAAGAAGCTGATCCGCGACCGGGTGGATGCGCTCGTTATCGAGGGCAGCGAGGCGGGCGGGCATATCGGCCCGGTCTCAACTTCGGTGCTTGCGCAGGAGATATTGCCCGAACTGGCAACACAAGTGCCGGTGTTCGTGGCGGGCGGCATCGGGCGGGGCGAGACGATTGCCGCCTATCTGCGCATGGGCGCGGCGGGTGTGCAGATTGGCACGCGGCTGGTGTGCGCGCATGAGTGCATCGCCCACCCCAATTTCAAGCGCGCGTTCCTCAAAGCCAATGCGCGCGATGCGGTGGCGAGTGTGCAGATTGATCCGCGCCTGCCGGTCATCCCGGTGCGTGCGCTCAAAAATGCGGGCACGGAAGGCTTCACCGCCAAGCAGGTTGAGGTGGCGGCAATGCTCGATCGCGGGAATGTTGATATGCCCGCTGCACAGCTTGAAATCGAGCATTATTGGGCGGGGGCGCTGCGCCGCGCGGTGATCGAGGGCGATGTCGAGCATGGCTCGCTGATGGCGGGGCAATCGGTCGGCATGGTCAAGACGGAGGAGCCGCTTGCCGATATTCTTGCAACCCTGGTGCGCGAGGCTGATGCGGCGCTCGCCTGAGCGCCAGCGCTGACCGGGACGCCGGTTTGCTAACAGAGTGTTAACCATTTTTACCTATCCCGCTGAAAGGAACAAACCAGCGGGGCAGACATGTATCATGATCGGGCATTGGCGGGCATAACCCGCACACATGGGGCACCCAAAACAGCGCCGCAGCATTTTGTGCCCGCCTCAGCGCCCGCGCTCGATTGCGCGATCATCGTGCCGACTTATAACGAGGCCGGCAATGTCGGCCTGCTCGCCAAGGCGCTTGAAGCGGCGCTGGAAGGCTGGGCGTATGAGATCATCTTTGTTGACGACTGGTCGCTCGATGGCACACCCGATGTGGTGGCGGCGATGGCACAGGCCGATCCACGCATCCGGCTGATCCGGCGCTTTGGGCGGCGCGGGCTGTCGTCGGCGGTGCTGGAAGGGATGCTCGCCAGTGTCGCGCCGATCCTGGCGGTGATCGATGCCGACATGCAGCATGACGAGAAGCTGCTGCCCGCATTGCTTGATGCGATCCGGGGCGGCGGGGCAGATGTGGCGATTGGCTCGCGCTATTGTGCTGAGGGCTCGGTCGGCAACTGGGGTGGCACGCGCGAGGCGGGAAGCCGCTGGGCGACGCAACTCGCGCAGCTTGCGCTCAAAGCGCCGCTCACCGATCCGATGAGCGGCTTCTTTGCGGTGCGGCGCGATGTGATGCTGAGTGCCTTGCCCAGAATGTCGAACATGGGGTTCAAGGTGCTGCTCGATATGGTGGCGTCGCTCCCCGCCGCCCCGCGCGTGGCCGAGCTGCCCTATACCTTCCGCAACCGCCATGCCGGCGAGAGCAAGCTCGATTCGACCGTGGTGATCGATTTTCTGATGCTGCTCATCGACAAGAAACTGGGCGGGCGGGTGCCGCCGCGCATGATTATGTTCGGCGCGATTGGCGTGCTCGGCCTTGGCGTGCATCTGAGCGTGCTGACGCTGGCCATGGCGCTGGGTGCATCCTTCATTGTGGCACAAACAGGCGCGGTGTTGAGTGCGATTGCTTTCAACTTCATCCTCAACAACAGCCTGACCTATCATGACAAGCGGCTGCGCGGGCCGGCGATGCTCAGGGGCCTGGCGATATTCTATGCGGTGTGCGGGCTGGGCGCGCTCGCCAATGTCGGGGCGGGGTCGGTGGTGTTTGCGCACGATCACAAAGCCTGGCTGGCGGGGATTGCGGGCGCGGTTGTCGGCTCGGTGTGGAATTTTCTCATCTCGTCGCTGACAGTGTGGAAGAAAAAATAGATGCAGTCGGCGCTTGTCCGGCTGGAGGCAAAGCCGCTTGTCCTGTTTGTGCTGTTGCTGGTGTTTGCGCTGGCGATCCGGGCGATTACATTCGGTAATCCCATATTGGGCGTCGATGACCAATTCTATCTGCTGGTCGGTGACCAGATGGTGCATCATGGGGCCATTCCCTATGTCACAATTTTTGATCGCAAGCCGGTAGGGCTGTTTCTGATTTATGCGGCGATTCGCGAACTGGGTGGCGATGGCTTTGTGGAATATAAGCTGGTGGCGTGCCTGTTTGTCGCCAGCGGCGGGCTGCTGATATATCGCGCGGCGCGGCCGATTAGCTCGGCGCTGGGCGCATTTGTGGCAGCGCTGATCTATATGCTCTGGCTCGGCTTTATGGAAGGCGAGGGCGGGCAATCCCCGGTGTTTTACAACCCGCTGATGATTGGCGCGGCGCTGCTGACCTGGGCCAGCGTCGAGAAAGCCTCACGACGGCGCGCGCTTGGCGCGCTGGCGATGCTATGCGTCGGCCTTGCGCTGCAGATCAAATATACCGTTGTGTTTGAAGGGATTTTCTTCGGCCTCGTCTTGATGTGGGGGCAATGGCGAGATGCCAAAAGTCTGGGCAGAACACTTGGCGCTGGCGCGTTCTGGGCCGGTATCGCGCTGCTTCCGACTGCGCTGGCAATGAGCTATTATTGGCATATTGGTGCGTTGCATGAGTTTCTGTTTGCCAATTTCTATTCTGTGTTCGGGCGCGCTTATCTGCATCAGTCTTATACGCTGCTGCTGGCGGGATCGGCGGCGATAGTGCTTGCTCCGCTGATTGTGCTGGCGCTTGTTGCAGTACGCGAGGGCAAGTTGACGCCGCGCTGGGTCTTTTATTTCGGCTGGCTGGCGGTTTCGATCTTCGCACTGGTGGCGTTTGGCAGCTTTCTCGACAAACATTATGCGCTGCCCGTGATTGCGCCCGTCAGCCTGCTGGTGGCCCCCTATTTCGGTCGTGATGAAGCGCGCGCGCACTTTGCCGCGCGTTTCATTGCCATCGCGCTGCTGCTCAACCAGCTTTCGCTCAACGCAACGGCCTATCTGCTTGGCGGGCGGGCAGAAGCACAGACATTGGCTACGGCGGCGCAGCCCAAACATGGCTGTCTCTATGTTGCGAGCGATTATCCCGCGCTCTACATGATGACGCATAGCTGCCTGCTGACCAAATGGATTTTCCCGGCGCATTTGCGCGATCGCAAGGAAACCAGCCTGAGCGCGCTCGGCGTTGATCCGGTTGCGGAACTTGGCCGGGTGCTGGCGCAGCGGCCCGAAACGATCGTCGATACACGTTCAGATTCGGATGAGGACAATCCAGCATCGCGCCGCCTGCTCTATGGCGTGCTGGCGCAAGACTATCATGCTGTGCAGCGCGTGCAGCTCCATTACGGCAATTTTGTTACCGTCTACCGTCGCAATGACGCGCCGCCGGGGTGAGATTTAACGCGTCGGATCAGATGTGAATAGGCTTGCCGGTTACCGCCATCGCCGCTTCCTTCATCGCTTCCGAATGCGTGGGGTGGGCGTGGCAGGTATAGGCAATATCCTCTGAGCAGGCACCAAACTCCATTGCCTGCGCCGCCTGCGCGATCATCGTGCCGGCGAGCGAGCCGATGATGTGCACGCCGAGCACGCGGTCGGTTTTGGCGTCGGCGATGATTTTGACGAAACCGTCGGTATCGCGGTTGGTTTTGGCGCGGCTGTTGGCGAGGAAGGGGAATTTACCGATCTTCACCTCGCCGCGTTCCTTCGCCTGTGCTTCGGTAAGGCCAACTGACGCGATTTCAGGGTGCGTGTAAACCACGCCGGGGATGACATCATGGTTGACGATGCCGACCTCGCCCGCGATGAAATCGGCGGCGGCCATGCCTTCATCCTCGGCCTTGTGCGCGAGCATGGGGCCAGGGGTGACATCGCCGATCGCGTAAATGCCGGGAACCGACGTTTGGAAATCATGCCCGACTTCGATCTGCCCACGTGCGTTAGGTGTCAGGCCCGCCTTGTCGAGTGCCAGCCCATCAGTGTTCGGCCTGCGGCCGATGGCGAGGAGGACGGCATCGGCGGCAAGCGTTTCGGTGGCACCCCCCGCAGCGGGTTCGACACTGACCGTGGCGGTTTTGCCTTTAACGGCAACGCCCGTCACCTTGGTTGCGCATTTCAGCACAAAGCCTTGGCGTGTATAGATTTTCGCGGCTTCCTTGCGCACTTCGTCATCCATGCCTGGCAGGATCTGATCGAGAAACTCGACCACCGTCACCTGCGCGCCCAAACGCAGCCACACCGAGCCTAGCTCCAGCCCGATCACGCCACCGCCGATGACGACGAGGTGCTTTGGAACGGCGGGCAGGGCGAGCGCGCCGGTAGAATCCACCACGACCTTGCCATCAACGTCAACGCCCTTGAGCGGCGCCACCGAAGAGCCCGTGGCGATGATGATGTTCTTGGCCGTAACCGCCTTGCCGCCGACATCGACGCTGTACGGCCCGGTGAACGCTGCCTGGCCCTTGAGCCAGTCAACCTTGTTCTTCTTGAACAGGAATTCGATGCCGCCGGTGAGTTCCTTGACCGCTTTGGCCTTTTCGGCGTGCATCGCGTCGAGGTTGAGCGATGCCCCCTTGATGTCGATCCCGAACTTGGCGAGCGCACCCGAATGCGCCTCCTCATAGAGTTCGGACGCATGGAGCAGCGCCTTGGAGGGGATGCAGCCGACATTGAGGCAGGTGCCGCCCAGCGTCTCGCGACTTTCCACGCACGCGGTTTTCAAACCGTGCTGGCTGCTGCGAATGGCGGCAACATAGCCGCCGGGGCCTGCCCCAATCACGAGAACATCATAGTCATAGTCGGCCATAATCAGGCTCCTTATAGATCAATCAGCAGCCGGGTCGGGTCCTCGATCGCGTTCTTGACAGCGACGAGGAAGGTCACCGCCTCGCGGCCATCGACGATGCGGTGGTCGTAGCTGAGCGCGAGATACATCATCGGACGCACCACAACCTGGCCACCCCGCACCACGGGGCGATCTTCAATCCGGTGCAGGCCGAGCACGCCCGATTGCGGCGTGTTGATGATCGGCGTGGACATCAGCGAACCGAACACGCCGCCGTTGGAGATGGTGAAGGTGCCGCCTTTCATGTCGTCGGCAGTCAACGTGCCGTCTTTGCCGCGCTTGCCGAAATCGGCAATCGCCTTTTCGATGCCCGCGACCGAGAGCGCCTGTGCGTCGCGCACGACCGGCACGACCAGACCCTTGGGCGTGCTCACCGCCACCGAAATATCGGCATAGTCATGATAGACGATCTCATCACCCTCAATGCTGGCGTTGACTGCGGGAATATCGCGCAGCGCCATGCACACCGCTTTGGTGAAAAAGCCCATAAAGCCGAGACGGATACCGTGCTTCTTTTCAAACAGGTCTTTGTATGTGTTGCGCGCCGCGATCACCGCCGACATATCGACATCGTTGAAGGTGGTGAGGATGGCGGCGGTATTCTGCGCTTCCTTGAGCCGTTTGGCGACTGTGAGGCGCAGGCGCGACATTTTGACCCGCTCTTCAGCGCGGGCGGAGGTTGTAAGGGGCGCAGCGGTGCCTGCCACAGGGAGAGTAACGGGCGCGTTTGCGCCCTTGTCCGACGCCGCCAGCACATCCTCCTTGGTCAGGCGACCATCCTTGCCGGTGCCGGTGATGCCGGTGGGATCGATCCCTTTTTCTAGCACCAGCTTACGCACGGCGGGGGAGAGAGTCTGCGCGTCGGCGGACGCGGGTTCGACAGAAGCTTGCGCTGCCGCCGCTTCAGCTCTGGCAGCCGGAGGTGTAGAGGAAGAAACAGCGCCGCCGCCTGCCTCAATCGTGCCGAGCAGTGCACCGACCTCAACGGTTGCGCCCGCCTCAACTACCTGCTGGCCCATCACGCCCGCAACTGGCGCGGGCACATCAACCGCGACCTTGTCTGTTTCTAGCGAGGCCACTGGCTCATCGGCTGCAACCGCCTCGCCAGGTTTTTTCAGCCAGGCGGCAAGGGTGCCTTCGGTGATCGATTCGCCGAGTGTCGGCACTTTGATTTCGGTCGTCATGCTGCTTTGCCTTTCCGTTGACGGCGGACTTCGCCGCGCACGCTTTGGCCGAGCGCATCGGCAACGAGCGCGGCCTGTTCAAGTTGATGGCGTCGGGCGAGGCCTGTGGCGGGTGATGCGCTCGCCGCACGCCCGGCATAGCGCACATGTCTGGGGTGCGCCTTGGCCTCCTCCAGACAGCGCCTGATCTGTTCGCCAACAAAAAACCAGGCACCATTGTTGCGCGGCTCCTCTTGCGCCCACACCACCTCTTCGAGCGCGGTCATGCGCTTGAGGCGCGCCACCAACGGCTCGGCGGGGAAGGGATAGAGCTGCTCGATCCGCAC
>JAGWQR010000259.1 GCA_028869975.1 Alphaproteobacteria bacterium
CTCGATGGCGCGCCCGACATTATGATGCTCGCGTTCAAGCCGCAAAACTTAAGCGCGTTTGCACATGACATTGGCGCGCGCTTCGGCCCGGCAACTACGCTGATGTCGATCCTCGCCGGGGTGACGGCGGCGCAACTGCGCAGCATTTTCCCGAAGGCGGGCGCCATCATCCGCGCTATGCCCAATCTTGCGGCCGGGATCGGCCTCGGCGTGACAGCGCTTTACGCCGAAGCAGCCGACGCCACAGTGCGGGAGACGGGCAACAGGTTGACTGCGCCGCTCGGCAGCGTCACCTGGCTTCAGGATGAGGCGCTGTTCGACGCGGTGACCGCACTGTCAGGCTGCGGGCCGGGCTTTGTGTTCCGCTTCATTGATGCCGTGGCGCAAGCGGGTGCGGCGCTGGGCCTGCCTGCCAAACAGGCGCTACAGCTTGCGCTCAAGACGGTGGAAGGCGCAGCGGTGATGGCCTCGGTCTCTGCCGAGCCGCCCGCCGTTTTGGCAGATCGGGTTGCCAGCCCTGGCGGGGCCACGCGCGCCGGACTGGATGTGCTTGATGACGGCGCGGCTCTCGCCCGCCTGATGCAGGCCACGCTGGCCGCCGCCGCCAAACGCAGCGCCGAACTGGCGCAGGGCTAATTTAGCGCACAGCCTCGCGCAATATCGAATCGAGCAGCAGCATTCCGGCTTCGGTGACGATCAGATGATCAGCCGCGCGCCTTAACAGGCCCTGTGCTTCGATCTGCGCAACCCCCGCATCATCAATAATATCCGCTGCGCGCAAACCCGTGCGCGCCGCAATCCGCGCCACATCCACCCCTTCGCGCAGCCGCAGCCCCATGATGAGCGCCTCACGTGCGCGGTCGCGCGGTTCGAGCAGAGTCTCCTCCACCAGCCCATGGCCATGGCGCGCCACAGCACTCAGCCAATTCTCGGGCTTTTTGAGCCGCAGCGTCGCGACGCCACCCCGCCGCCCATGCGCGCCGGGGCCAATGCCGAGATAATCCTGATAGCGCCAGTAAGCGAGGTTATGGTGGCTCTCTGCGCCGGGCTGCGCATGGTTGGAGACTTCATAGGCAGGCAGGCCCGCCGCCGCTGTCATCGCGCGCGTCAGCTCAAACTGATCGGCGGCGGCATCGGCATCAAGCGGGTGCAAACGCCCCATTGCCACCTCAGTCGCAAAGCGCGTGCCCGGCTCGATGGTGAGCTGATAGAGCGAGAGATGCTCGGTGCCCAGCGCCAGTGCCCGCTCCAGTTCCGCCCGCCATGCCTCCACCGACTGGCCGGGCCGTGCATAAATCAGGTCGATATTCACCCGCGCAAAATTCGCCTGTGCCACGCCAAGCGCGGCCAGCGCCTCGGCAACATCATGCACCCGGCCCAGCCTGTGCAGCGCCTCGTCTTCCAGCGCCTGAACACCGAGCGATACGCGATTAACACCTGCCGCCGCCAGATCGGCAAAGCGCGCCGCCTCCACCGACGACGGATTCGCCTCCAGTGTGATTTCCACATCGGGCATCAGTCCCCAGTGGCGCGCCGCTGAATCGATCAGCGCCCCCACCAGCCTTGGCGGCATCAGCGATGGCGTTCCGCCGCCAAAAAAGATCGATCCGACGCGCTGTCCTTGCGTCAACGCAAATTCATGCGCCATGTCGGCCAGCAGCGCTTGCTCCCATGCAGTATGGTCTACACCAGTCCGCACATGAGAGTTAAAATCGCAATAAGGACATTTGGCAACACAAAATGGCCAATGTATGTATAGTGCTAGTGGGGCGTAATGCTGGGTCATTTATATGCCGTACCATCTTCCGTCTCCATCGAGAACAATTCTGCTCATGCTGGGTATATTGGCCGTTCTGATAGTATGCACGCCGTCGAACGCGCAGGATATAGTCTATGATGATGATGGTAAAATCTATCATCCTCTGCCGACGCTGAGCACGCAGGAACTCGATGAGCGCGTCCTGATAAGCCAGAATGTAGAACGTCAGCGTCTCGGCATAGCGCCCTTGCGCTGGAACGCACAACTCGCACGTGATGCGAATGTGTGGGCACAGTATCTCGCCCGCTACGACCGCACCGATTTGCCACACGATCAACGCTCGCGGAATAACGAAGGAGAAAATCTGTGGACGGGAACGATCCATGATTATACTCCCGAGGAAATGGTTGGTTCATGGATTGATGAGCGCAAAGACTACAGACCGGGCGTATTCCCCTATGTGAGCCGCACCGGGGATTGGGAGGATGTCGGGCATTACACGCAAATTATATGGGAAGATACAAGAGAAGTGGGATGTGCACTTGCACATAACAGTCTCGATGAATTTCTTGTTTGCCGTTATGCAAAACCGGGAAATCGGGATGGCCAGACGGCCATACATTCACGTTTACGATGATTTACATCGATGTATGTAACGTTCACAAAAAATAATCAGTAATCACGTCACTTTCCGCTTGATTTTTGAATACACCGTGCCAGTATACACCTGATTACCCAGCAAAGGAGGCAATCATGTTGATTAAGAAGTTACCTGCCAGTGTCATGCTGCTCGCTGCGACGGCATTGGCCACGGTCGCCGTAGTCCCGGTTGCCGTTATGGCAGATGCGTCCAATCCGCACTATGCGGGACATCATCATCGGCATCATAAGAGCCATGCAAAATGGCACCATCGCCATATGCATCATCATGCTGTACATCATGCTGCTGCGCCTGAGCCTGCTCCGCCGCCGCCGCC
>JAGWQR010000260.1 GCA_028869975.1 Alphaproteobacteria bacterium
CAGCGGAGCGTGGCCGCAAGACCCGCCCAGACATTAAGCTCGGCATTTGCGGCGAACATGGCGGCGATCCGGCGTCGATCATGTTCTGTGAAACGCAGCGCCTCGATTATGTCAGCGCCTCGCCCTATCGTGTGCCGATCGCCAGGCTGGCGGCGGCTCAGGCCGCGCTGGCAGGTTAAGAACCTTTCAGCGCCGCCTCGATGGTGGCGATGTCGATCTTCTTCATCGTCATCATCGCCTGAAACGCACGCTGCGCGGATGCGCCTCCCGCCTTCATCGCTTCGGAAAGCGCGCGCGGCGCAATCTGCCAGCTTATCCCCCATTTGTCCTTGCACCAGCCGCACTGACTTTCGGTGCCACCGCCATCGATAATCGCGTTCCAGTAACGGTCTGTTTCCTCCTGATCCTCGGTGTGAATCTGGATCGAGAACGCCTCGCTATGTTTGAACATCGGCCCGCCGTTGAGACCGATACACAGAAAGCCGAGCAGGGTGAACTCCACCGTCAGCACATCGCCCGCCTTACCGCCAGGATAATCCCCCGGCGCGCGGTGCACCGTACTGATACGGCTGTCAGGGAAGGTCGCGGCGTAAAACTGCGCCGCTTCCTCGGCGGTGCCCTCATACCAAAGGCAGAGCGTAGCCTTGTGAGCCATCGTGCGCGCCTCCTTAATCCGGTTTCCTGAATCGATAGATGAACTGGTCGGTATGCCCGCGAATCGCAGGATCGAACACCAGTTTGGTGCGGTCATCGGCGGGGTTGGCAAGCGTGTCGCTCTCGCCATCGAACTTGAAGCCTACTGCCGTCACTTCCGCTTTCACGACCGCCGCATCAATCCGGTGGAGTTTTTCCACGTCGCGAATGCCCGATCCGGCAGCGGCGCTATGATCGAGGACAATATAATAGCCGCCGGGTTTCAATGCCGCAAACACTGCCTTGTTGACCCCCGTCGTCGTATCGGCGTGGAGCTGGCTGTTCTTCAAATCATGATAATTCTGTGCGGTCCACACCCGGTCCACCGAATTGGGCACGCCGACATCGCCCAGCCCCCGCACCGCAGCCTCGACATTCTTATAGGCCGGTTCGGCAGCGAGCGCCTCAATATCGGTGCGCGCCTTGGGGAAGCGCTCGGCGAATTGGCGCGGCACCAGCGCGACGACATGGCCGCTCGGCCCGACTGCCTGCGCGAATATCCGTGTGAAATAGCCACCGCCGGGGAGCATATCGACCACCGTTTGGCCGGGCGCGATTTTGGCGAACGTCACCATTTCCAGCGGCTTGCGGGCGGCGTCGCGCGCCACTTCGCTGGCCGGACGAATGCTGTTGTCGAGCGTAAAAGATGAGGTTGCCGCAACCATTATGGCTGAACTGGCCACAAGCAAAATATGTTTAGATAAAAGCGTCATGTCATCCCTCCCGCTTCGGCGCGGTGACGCAGGCGAACATCCCGCCCTGCGGATCGCGCGCGACGATGATCATCTGCCCACCTGGCACCTCATGCGGGCCGTTGAGGATCATGCCGCCCGCGC
>JAGWQR010000028.1 GCA_028869975.1 Alphaproteobacteria bacterium
GCGCTGATCCGGCGCACGGAGACGGCGCGGGATGGTGAAATTGTGGTGGTGCTCATTGATGATGCAGAAGCTACGCTCAAATTTTTCCGGCGAGAAGGCTCGATGGTTCGGCTTGACCCTGCCAACCGCGCCTATGATCCACAGCGCTATGCCCCCAACCAGGTGCGCATTCAGGGCAAGCTGGCGGGGCTGCTGCGCCGCTATCATTGATGCCCGCCCGTCACGCGGGGATGCTTTCTCCATAACCATAGTGTCACGTTTGTCACTGTAGAAGGATTTCAATGCCGTTACGGCCTGCGAAAAGTGGCACTGAAAGCAACGTCTCGGCTTAGTCGCCAATATCTTCATGATGTGAGGGGGCGATACGGAGTGGCATCGTGGCAGCCAGCCAGGGATGTTCGTCGTCCATTATTTTGACACGCGTAACATGGTGTCCGTCCAGATCAATCGCCAGTCCGCCAGTTGTCTGCAGCATGGCCCGATCCGCCTTGAGCCAGCGCGGCGTACAGGCGGTGGGCAGGTGCCGGTCGCTCACCATGATGTCGCTGGCGCTGCACAGCTTGATGAACGCATCCCAGGGTAGATTATAGGGCGAGCGCGTTGCGCTCACCACCCAGGCCCGCCCGCCCCGCCGCAGACGCACCCGGCACAGATCGTCATTGCATTGCGCCCCGTCTGCCTCGGCGAGCGGCGTGAGCACCCCCGAAAATCCCGCACTCTGCGCCAGTTGCTGGCGAACAAACTCATGGGCACGCGCACGCAAGATCCGCATCGAGCCATCATCCGCGCGCAGCACCATATGACGCCCATCGCCCGTGATGAGCAGATCGGGCGCGGGCAGCGCAAGCCCCCAGACACAGCCGATCAGCACCGGCACCAGCCCCCAGAAGCGCGCACGCGTTTTCCACAGCATCAGCCATAATCCGCCGATCGAAACCAGGATAAAGGCAGCCGTGGGCACATCGGCAACCATCTGCACTGCGCCGGGCCAGGCCGCCACCGTATAGGAAATCCGGATCAACAGGTGGAGCCCGGCCCAGGCCAGCCACCAGAAGGGCGCGCTCAAACCAATCGGTTCCAGCACAATCGCCACCACCTCCATCGGCATGATGAAAAAGGTGGTGAGCGGAATGCCGATGATATTGGCAAACGATCCATAAATGCCCGCGCGATGAAAATGAAAAAACAGGATCGGCGCAAGCGCCAGCTCAACCACAACACCGGTCACCATGATTGTTGCCCCCTCGCGGATGAGGCGCGCAGGCCAGTCTTCGCCCTCGCGCGCGGCCATGATCCTGCGTACCTCTGGATGCTCGTGAAAGGCGATCAGCGAGGTCACCGCAATGAAGCTGAGCTGGAAACTCGGACTCATCAGCGATTCGGGCCAGAGCAGCAGGATCACCATCGCCCCGCTCGCCACCAGCCGCAGCGTCACCGCCTCGCGCCCAAGCACCAGCCCCGCAATGACGAGCAATGCCGCCACCACCGAACGGATCGTAGGCACTTCCGCGCCGGTGAGCCAGGTGTAGAACAGCCCGGTGAAGGCCCCGCACGCCGCCGCCACCGCCAGCAGGTTCCAGCGCAGCGCCAGCCCCGGAATCAGCGCGAGCAGCCGCAATGTCAGCCACATCGCTGCGGTAACCGCCACGGTAATGTGCAGCCCGCTGACCGAAACCAGATGGGTGAGGCCACTCGCCCGCATCGAAACCTCGTCGTGCTGCGAAATCGCGCCACGATCACCAGTGATGAACGAGGCACCGATGCCGCCCGCGCTATCCGGCATTCGCTTGAGCATCAGCCGGGTGAGTTGATCGTGCCAGGTGTCCCCGCGCGCGCTCGGCGGGCCAAGCCGCGCTACTGGGCCTTCCGCCTTGCCGGTCGCGCCCAGCCCCATGAACCAGGCCTGACGCGCAAAATCATAACCGCCGGGCAACGACGGGCCGGGCGGCGGCAGCAGCCGGGCGCGCAACCGCACCCGCTCACCGGCCAGCAGACGCGGCGCCGGCATATCCCGATCATCGACATTGACCCGCACCAGCGGCGGCAATGCCCGATCATCGGGTGCAATCGTCAGCCGCGTCCGGTCGCGCGCGCCCTGCACTTCCGCCGTCTGGATCGTGCCGCTGAACGCCACCACGACCGGCCTTGCAATAACCGGCGCACGCACCCATTCCGCCCGTATCCAGATCAGCGCACAGCCCAGCGCGA